>NZ_RXHQ01000033.1 GCF_004138105.1 Xylanivirga thermophila
TAGGTTACCCTGTTATGCCCATATTATTACATTAATGTATGTACTATCCATATAGCTTCTTTTTTACAAGTCAAAATGCTGAGAACAATAGAGATATTAAGAGATAATTAAAGATTATAGAGGAAGGATAAAACGGATAATCAGGATATTATAAAACTTATTGCCTATTCAGAGGCCAATCTTAATGAGATAGTAAAGCAATTGACAGGAACAGATAATGCAGATGAGATAGAATTTAAAGTAATCCAGCTCATATCAAGCATTATAAGTCCTGTCATAATGTACTTAGGGATAGGTGAGCACTTGGTAATAGACATAAATGATGCAGCAGTAAGAAAAAGCTATATAACAAGTTTGATAGATAGCATAATATCATAGTTAGGAATGGGGTAGTTCCGCCTTTGATTTTACCGATGTGGCATATTCTGAAGGTGTCATATCGGTAGTTTTTTTAAATACATTGGAAAAGTAGTGGACAGAGCTAAACCCCAATTTTTCAGCGATTTCAGAAAAATTATAGTTTTCTTCCCGTATGAGCTGTTTTGCTTCTTCGATCTTTAAAAATCGAAAATATTGTATTATACCAGCATCCATTTTTTCCTTAAAGAGATTTTTTATACGGGTGCGACCAAGGGAAAATTCTTCACAGAAATCGTCAATAGTGAGGTTTTTATTGATGTTTTGCTTCATAAAAGATATCATACGGTTTATCAGATCATCTTCTACTCTCCGCCTTGTTATAAATGATATCCTTTCTTGATTTTTTACTGAAGAATTGTTTCTTATAAAGGTTATAAGAAGCAATTCTAGATATAGTTTTATAAGCTGTTGGGATCCAAACAGTGCATCATGCTTTTTATCATCTTCGGTTACAAATTGATTTAATCTTCCATTAAAGGAATTTGCACGCTCCTTTATTATGTTTGCCAGTATATCCTTTTCTTCATCTCCCGCCCTTAAAATTTTATTTTCAAAAAATTTCATTGTAGAGCTATTACAGACAAATGACATTACTATAAGATTAGGCGCAATCTTACCATTAGCCCATACACTGTGAAATTCGTTGGGCTTATGAAATATGATTTCTCCCTGTTCGAGCTGGTAACCTTCTGTATCAGCCATAACCTCTGCTTGCCCCTTATCTACATATAAAAACTCCCAAAAATCATGACTCTCTCCTTGAAATACAAAATCTTTGGCATATTCAAAATAGAATATGCTGACTATCGCATCTATGTTTATCACCTTATTAAGGGTTATTTTAGGATATTTGGTATTGCCTCTTTTTTCCAACAAATAAATCTCCTCGCATTTCTGAAAGTGTCCAAAATTATAAAAAAACCGACTTCTTATGCAAAGAAAAAACTATTAATCTATTGTATAATTAATATACGAAGGATATATCAAGTATATTTTATAAATTTCCACACAAATATATTATCAAATTTTATATACTAAATCAATAAAAGGAGGCTGAACAATGAAAAAAGGTATTAATATCTGGTCGTTTAAAGGCGGTATGACAGTGTCTGAGTGTATAAAAATGGCCAGGGATGCTGGGTATGATGGTATCGAGCTTAGCTTAGATGAGGAGGGTGAGGTTAGCTTAGATAGCACTGAACAGGATATCTTAAGGATCAAAAAAATAGCAGAAGATGAAGGAATGGAGATTCCAAGCCTGGCAAGTGGCCTTTACTGGTCATATCCTGCTACTAGCTCGGATCCTAAGATCAGACAGAAATCTATGGATATTGTAAGAAAACAGCTAGAGATTGCTTCAATATTGGGTGCAGATAGTATTTTGGTAGTACCAGGGGCTGTTTGTGCAGATTTTATACCCGGATGTGAAGTAGTGGATTATGACGTGGCATATGACAGGGCATTGGGGGCATTTACCGAATTAAAAAAGGATGCAGAGGAGATGAAGGTTCACATAGGACTTGAGAATGTATGGAATAAATTTTTGTTATCTCCTATTGAGATGAGAGAGTTTATAGACAAGATTGACAGTCCCTATGTAGGTGCCTATTTGGACGTGGGAAATGTTGTCTATTCAGGTTATCCAGAGCATTGGATAAAAATACTTGGAAAGCGTATAAAGAAGGTACATTTTAAAGATTTCAGGAAAAGTGTAGGCACCCTTGATGGTTTTGTAGATCTTTTGGCGGGAGATGTGAATTTTCCTGCGGTAATGGATGCATTTAGTGCCGTGGGATATGATGATTATGTTACTGCAGAGATGATACCTAATTATACCCATTATACGAATCAGATTATATACAATACGTCTAAGTCTATGGATCAAATTTTAGGCAGATAAAAGTAAAAAATATAAAAGGAGATGTTCTTATTATGTTAAAAGTAGGATTAGTAGGTATAGGTTTTATGGGGCGAGGTCATTTGGATAACTATATAAGATTGGAGTCGGAAGGTTTTCCTGTTAAATTGGTAGCCGTATGCGATATAGATCCAGATAAGTTTGAAAACAAATTTGTACCTGGCAATATAGATGTGGGAAATGCAAAATATGATTTTTCAAAATACAATCTATATACTAGTATAGATGAAATGTTGGAAAAGGAAGATTTGGATTACGTGGATATGCCACTCCCCACCTATATTCATTCTGAGTCAGCTGTAAAAGCGCTTAACAAAGGTGTAAATGTACTTTGTGAAAAGCCAATGGCCCTAACTGTAGAGCAATGTCAGGCTATGATAGATGCAGCTGAAAAGAACAATAAAAAACTGATGATTGCCCAGTGTCTACGTTTTTGGCCTGCATATGAATATGTAAAGGAATGCATAGATACCAATAAATTTGGGGATGTAGTAGGTGCATATTTCTTCCGTGGAGGTGCTACACCAAGATGGTCATATCAGAACTGGTTGCTTCAAAAGGATAAGAGCGGTGGAGCACTGCTTGACCAGCATGTCCATGACGTTGATACTATTAATTGGCTATTTGGTACTCCAAAGAGTGTATCAACCATAGGTAGAAATGTTATTCCCGGTAGTGGTTATGATATAGTATCTACCCATTATATCTACGATGATGGCAAAGTAGTGACAGCTGAGGATGATTGGGTATTAAATGGTGATTATGGTTTTGAGATGAGATTTAGAGTAAATTTTGAAAATGGAAATGTAGTTTATGAAAATGGTGTGCTTAAGGTAAACCCCCATGATGGAAAATCATTTACACCTGATCTACCAGAAGATAATGGATATTATAGAGAGATAAAATACTATGTAAATGCTTTATTGAATGATCAAACTATTGATATTGCTGCACCTCACAGTACTATGGAAACCATACGTATTGCTCGGGCAGAGGTGGAGTCTGCTGATAATAACGGTAAGGTAGTAGAACTTTAATTAGACAATTATAATATTTTAAAGGGGTAGAGAGTTTATGTATCATTTGGATATAGGAGTTATTATCTCATTAGAGAGTTTGCTTAAAAATGGCACGGAGGAGATTGAGGTCCTAGGTCTTAACTCCTGTCAGGTAAATGCATGGGATATTGATTTACTTACCGAGGATAATGCTAAAAGAGTAAGGGAAATAGTAGGAGATAAGATAAATATATCAAGTCTTTGGGTGGGTTGGCCCGGACCTAAGGTATGGGATTTTATAGATGGTCCTTTAACGCTTGGATTGGTACCAGCAGAATTTAGATATGCACGTATGGAGGCATTAAAAAAAGGTGCCCGATTTGCTAAAATGCTAGATATAACAGATATTACTACTCATGTAGGTTTTATTCCTGAGAATCCATCTACTACTGAATATAGGGAAACGGTGATTGCCATACGGGAAGTGGCTTCATATTGCAAGAATCTAGGAATATATTTTAATTTTGAAACGGGACAGGAAACGCCCATTACACTTATACGTACTATAGAGGATACTGGGCTTGATAACTTAGGTATAAATCTCGATCCAGCAAATTTGCTTCTCTATGGCAAGGCAAATCCTGTTGATGCTGTGGATATATATAAAAATCTTATAAGAGGAGTACATGTAAAGGATGGTAAATATCCTACAGACGGCAGACATCTTGGCGAGGAAACGGCCATGGGAGAAGGAATGGTTAATTTCCCCTTGCTTTTAGACAGACTTATAAAGTATAATTATCAAGGGGCCTTAACGATAGAGAGAGAAATTACAGGTCCCAAGCAAAAGGAGGATATAATAAAGGCAAAAGAGATTTTGCTGGATATCTTGCAAAAATATTAGACTTAAGATATAGGGATGGAGTTGCAATGGATAAACAATATAATGTAGTACTTGTGGGCTGTGGCCATATGGGTGCAGCCCATATGGATGATATATATTACAGGGAAAATATTAATGTAGAGGGAGTAGTAGATTTAAATCCGGAAAAGGCAAAATTCTTTGCTAGAAAATATGGAGCAAAATCCTGGTCTACTAATTATCAAAATTATTTAAAGGATAAAAATGTTGATATAGTTATAATAGCAACATATCCTTCAAGTCATCTAAAAATGCTTAGGGATTGTATAGCTGCAGGCAAACATGTACTATGTGAGAAGCCGATAGCCACTGATCTTAAGGAAGGCAGGGAATTTGTAAAGCTTGTAAAGCATGCAAAGACTAAGGTGTTGGTAGGGCATATACTAAGGCATAATAAAACCTATCAGACGGTGGCAAAGATGATACAGGATGGGGCCATAGGTAGTCCTATAATAATGCGTATGGCACAGAATCACCATACAATGGATTGGAATAAGTATTTGGCTCTTATAAAGGAGACCTCACCCATAATAGACTGTGGTGTTCATTATATAGATGTTATGAGGTGGTTTACCGGAGCTGAAGTGATAAATGTGTCTGGTATAGGACTTCGGACGGAGGCCGATGTTCCAGAGGATAAATATAACTATGGCCTTATTACATTAACCTTATCTGATGGCTCGGTGGCATATTATGAGGCGGGATGGGGTAATACTATTGCAGCGGACAATTTAAAGGAGTTTGTTGGACCTAAAGGACGTATAAGGATAATATATAAAAAGGATAGGGCTACTCATCAAGAAGAAGGGGATCTAATAGAATTTTATAGATATCCTGAAAAGACCTATGAGATGATAAATTTGGATAGCAATCGAAAACCTACCTATGATCAATTAAGCTGTCTAATAGATATGATAGAAAATGATACACAAGCTTCCCCAAGTATAGATGATGTCTATACTGCCTTTGAAATAGCTGTGGCTGCGGATGAAAAGATAAAAAATGAATATTCCAAGGTCAATCATATTGCTTTGGTATGATTTTATTAAACAAAAGAGCACTGTTTTATATAAAACAGTGCTCTTTTGTTTATAGCTAGTTCCGATCAAGTGACCAATAGTATAAAAAAACTGGCCAAAAGTATAAAGAAATAATCAGGTATCTAGTATAAGATAGAGGTGGCATAAGTTAAATTTATAAAAAAATGGAGGTTGATAAGTGATGAAAATTGGAGTAAGTGCATACAGCTATAGCCAATGTGATATGGATGCTATACAGATAGTGCATAAGGCTAAGGAGATGGAATTTGACTATATAGAATTTTCAGGACTGCCCAAGCTTCCGGAAAATACTGATCCTGTGGAGTATGCAAAAAAGATAAAACAGGAATGTGACAAGGTAGGCCTTACAATAGTTAACTATGCAGTAGGTGCCGATCTTTTAAATAATGATTTAGATCAAGAAGTTGAAAGGTTGAAACGGGAGGTAGATGTAGCAAAAGAGTTGGGTTCACCATGCATGCGCCATGATGCAACATGGGGATTTGCAAATATGGAAGATGGCCCGAAGGGTTTTGATAATGCATTGCCTGTTTTGATAAAGGGTTATAGGGCGGTTACAGAATATGCAGAGCAGCTTGGGATAAAGACTACTATAGAAAACCATGGTTTCTTTTGCCAGGATAGTGAAAGGGTAGAAAAGCTTATTTTAGGTGTAGGACATCCAAACTTTGGTCTACTCTTGGACGTGGGGAATTTTCTATGTGTAGATGAAGATCCTGTAAAGGCTGTAGGTAGACTGCTTCCATATGTGTTCCATGCCCATGCTAAGGATTTTCATATAAAATCAGGTATGGTAGTTAGTCCTGGAGATGGTTGGTTTAGATCAAGGGGAGGCAATTATCTCAGAGGTTCTATAATAGGACATGGAAATGCGCCTGTATTTCAGTGTATAGGGCTTTTAAAGAGAGCAGGATATGATGGTGTTCTTTCCATAGAGTTTGAAGGATTGGAAGATCCAATAAAAGGTATAGCAATAGGAAAGAAAAACTTGGAGCATTATATAGAACTTGCTTAGTTAGTATTGGAGGTTTGGGTATACATGAAGGAAGAATGCTTGCCAAAACCAAATAGGGGTCAGCTAGCATGGCAGGACATGGAGATGGGAATGTTTCTTCACTTTGGTATTAATACATTTCATGATCAAGAATGGGGAGAAGGTACTGATAGTCCCAGTACCTTTGATCCTACCGATCTAGATGCAAGACAGTGGGTACATATGGCCAAAGCTGGAGGATTTAAGTATGTAGTGTTGACGGCCAAGCATCATGATGGATTTTGTTTATGGCCTACAAAAACTACCGATTATTCTGTGAAATATAGTCCATGGAAAGATGGCAAAGGGGATGTAGTGCGCGAATGTGCCGATGC
The DNA here is from genome assembly GCF_004138105.1 of Xylanivirga thermophila. Classification (NCBI taxonomy): domain Bacteria; kingdom Bacillati; phylum Bacillota; class Clostridia; order Caldicoprobacterales; family Xylanivirgaceae; genus Xylanivirga; species Xylanivirga thermophila. The sequence continues at coordinate 6,688 of NZ_RXHQ01000033.1, forward strand.
TTGTAGAGAAGAGGGCATTGGATTTGGTATATATCTATCGCCATGGGATAGGCATGAACCTTGTTATGACAACAAGGATTTGTACGATGATTTTTATTGTGATCAACTTACAGAGCTTTTAACGGGCTATGGACCATTAGTGGAGATATGGTTTGACGGTGCAGGCTCAGAAGGGCGGGAGTATGACTGGGCAAGAATAATGAACTTAATAAATAAATATCAACCCAATGCTATGATATTTAACATGGGTGCTCCAACTATAAGATGGGTAGGAAATGAGGATGGATTGGCTCCCTATCCCTGTTGGAATACTGCCAAGGCGGCTAGGCAAAGCATTTTTACAGATGAAAATACAAAATGGCTTCCAAATACGCCTAGATGGGTACCGGCAGAATGCGATGTTCCCATACGAAGGGGACAGTGGTTCTGGCATCCAAATGCCGAACATAATCTTCGTTCTTTAGATGAACTTATGGATATATATTATCGATCCGTAGGCCATGGAGCCGGATTACTCCTTAATGTTTCACCAGATGCTAGGGGGCTCATCCCCGATGCAGATGCAAAAAGGCTGATTGAGTTTGGAATAGAGATACGGAGGAGATTTAATGATCCAATAGCTAGTACAGCAGGATGTGGATACAAGATAGATCTTCATTTAAAATCTTCAGCATATATGGATCATGCTATTATAATGGAGGACATAGCATATGGCGAGCGGATACTAAAATACAAACTAGAGGCAAAGCAAGGAGACGACTGGATATTAATTTCAGAAGGCAGTGCCATAGGGCATAAAAAGATAGATAAGTTTAAAAAAGTAGAGACGGATCATATAAGGTTAATTATATTGGAGGCAGATGCAGATCCGATTATAAGAGAGTTGTCCCTATATTTAGTGGATAAATAATTGTAAAAAGAAGGGGAGAGACCAATGGGGAAGCTAACCATTGCAAAAGATCAGTTTTTATATGATGGCAAACCCATGCGTATATTATCAGGTGCCATACATTATTTTAGGGTAGTACCAGAATATTGGAAGGATAGACTTCAAAAGCTCAAAGCATGTGGATTTAATACGGTAGAGACATATGTACCATGGAATTTGCATGAACCACGTCCTGGGGAATTTTGCTTTGATGCTGGTTTGGATATAGAAAAATTTATTAGAACTGCTCAGGAGTTAGGGCTTTTTGTAATAGTTCGCCCTGGACCGTATATTTGTGCGGAGTGGGAGTTTGGCGGGCTACCTGCATGGCTTTTAAAGGATCCCGCTATGCAACTGAGGTGTGGATATAAGCCATATCTTGACGCGATAGACAGATATTTTGATGAACTTATAGGCAGATTAGCGCCGTTGCAATCTACCAATGGTGGTCCTATAATTGCAATACAGGTAGAAAATGAATATGGCAGCTATGGGAATGACCATGAGTATCTCCAATATATCGAAAAGGGATTAAAATCAAGGGGTGTAGATGTTTTACTCTTTACATCAGATGGAGCATGCGATAGTATGCTGCAGGGTGGTACGCTTCCGCATATATTTAAGACGGTAAACTTTGGTTCAAGGGCATTGGAACAATTTGAAAAACTAAAGGAGTTTCAACCTGAAGGACCATTAATGTGTATGGAGTATTGGAATGGTTGGTTTGATCACTGGGGCGAAGAACACCATAGCAGGGATGGTCAGGATGTTGCAGATGTACTAGATGAGATGTTGTCCATGGGAGCATCAGTAAATTTTTACATGTTACATGGAGGTACTAACTTTGGTTTTATGAATGGTGCAAATTGTATGGGAGAATACCAGCCTACAGTGACGAGTTATGATTATGATGCACCATTAAGCGAATGTGGCGATCCAACAGAAAAATTTTATGCTGTACAAAAGGTTATAAAAAAATATGCAAATGTAGAAGATGTACCTTTAGATATTTTACCTAAGATGGCATACGGCACCGTTGAGTTAAATGAATACGCAAAGCTTTTTGATTCATTGGATGATATAGGAAAAGAATTTAAAAGGCCGGCCCCTGTTCCTATGGAAATGTTGGACCAAAACTATGGTTTTATACTATATCGTACTTTTATAGCCGGTCCAAGGGATGAATCACCCCTTATACTTCAAGATGTACGGGACAGGGCATTGGTGTTTGTAGATGATCAGTTTGCAGGGGTTATATACAGGGATGATAAAGAGCCATCCATATATATAAAGGTACCAAAAGAAGGTATAAAGCTGGATATATTAGTTGAGAATATGGGACGTACAAATTATGGACCTAATATGCTTGATCGAAAAGGTATAACATATGGAGTAAGGATGGGACAGCAATTCATATATAATTGGACTATATATACTTTGGAGATGGATAATCTCCATAAATTGAACTTTAATAAAGGTAAACAGATAGAATGTCCGGCGTTTTACCGGGGAGAGTTTGAAGTAGCTAAACCATTTGATACATTTTTAAAGCTGTCTGGTTGGACAAAAGGTGTGTGTTATATAAATGGTTTTAATCTGGGACGATATTGGAATGCTGGACCACAACAGACGTTGTATATACCTGGCCCACTCCTTAATAAAGGAAAAAATGAGCTTATAATATTTGAACTCGAGAATGTAGAAAAACCTATAGTTGAGCTTATAGATCAGCCTTTACTATGATATTGGAAGGGAAATAACTAAAAAAGTTATTTCCCTCTTTTTATATAAAATATAATGCGTTATAAAAATATAACATTTTCTATAGCATTTCATTGGGGAAAATAGGGTGGTGTAATTTGCTTGATATTAAAGGTATTCGAAATTATTTGAATATGTATTCTAGTATTACATTAAGGTTTTTTAATGACAAAAGAATGCTATAACAATAATTGAAAATATATTGACTTTGATATAAGTATATGCTATATTGTTATTAACAGATAATTATCTATTTTTAGTCAATGTATTATTCGTTAGCATAAGTATAGATGTAAAGGAATGAATTGCATGGCTACCGAGAGAAAAACACTATATTCACAGATTGCAGAAGACATAAAACTACAAATTTTAAATGGAGATCTTGTTCCTGGTGATCAGCTGCCTACAGAATTTGAGTTGGCTGAAAGGTATGATGTAAGCAGAATCACGTCTCAAAGGGCATTGGTAGAATTGGAACGTGAAGGTCTAATATATAGGAGACAGGGTAAAGGTAGCTTTGTATTATCTAGAGGTAATACAAACGATCAAGGCATTTCTCATAAGGTTATATCAATGATATTACCATCTGATGGACCGGCTGGCAGGCGTATTGACTATATAAACGGTGCTACTGATTACCTAAGCGATAATGGTTATTATCTTACTATACATACAACTGATAATGATCTTGATCAAGAACGGAATGCGTTGATTAACCTGCCTAATGATGGGATAAGTGGTATAATTTTTTATCCCACTTCTAGAAAAAATTTTGATATATTGTATGCAATGTATCTAAGTAAGTATCCAATAGTTACTATTGATAAACATTTTCAATCATTACCTATATGTTCTGTTGTATCAAATAATTTTGATGGAGGCTATAGGGCTACTTCTCATCTTATAGAACTTGGACACAGGAGGATAGCATACCTTTCAAATCTCAATATAGAGGAAATAAGCACTGTAAGGGAACGATTTTTTGGATATTGTACTGCATTAAAAAAGCATGATATAGCAATAGACCACAATATAATTAACTTTGCCTTGACCTATGATGGTGAAAAATTTGCTTATAAAACAATTGATATGCTTAAAAGGATGTTTAATCGTGGTGTAACGGCCATATTTGCTGAACATGACTATCTAGCAATTGCCATATATAAAACATTACAGAATGAAGGGATAAGGATACCGGAAGATATATCGTTGATAGGTTTCGATAACGTGGAGATATTGGAACATGTTGATATTCCCCTTACCAGTGTAGATCAAAATTTTTATGAGATAGGCAGGGAGGCTGCTAGTATGATAGTTGAAATGATCCAAAATGGATATTGTGAAGTGCCTCAAAAGGTCATACCTGTCAATATGGTTTTTAGGAATAGCGTTTCTGAGATCAAGCCTAGAGAAGTATGCAAAGTTTTTCGTGAAAAATAATTTTAAAGATTAGCTTATATAAATTTTATTACTCATGAGAGGGGTGATATTCTGTTCATTTAGTACCATTTAATCTCATTATTTAAAAAATGTATTATAGGAGGGGTATTTTTAAAATGAAAAAATTTAAAAATCTTATAGCGTTACTCCTTGTTGCAGTTATGGTTTTTGCTTTGGTGGCATGTGGTGAAAAGGATGGCGAAACTTCAAAAGATAATACTACCAATAAAACAGATCAAACTGCAGATAAAACTGAGGATGATGAGGAAAAAGAACCTGATGGTGAAAAGCCCGACGATAAGGATGATACGCCAAAGGGGAAAGTGGTTTTTTGGGGTGGACAATTTGGCTCGGACAAAATATTTGAAAAATTTAAAGAGGATACAGGTTGGGATTATGAATATCCACTAAACTGGGTAGATGACAAAAAACTTATAGCTGCATGTGCAAGTGGTGCACCGCCGGATGCAGCATTTCTATATGCTAGTTATGTTCCAAAGCTTGCTGCAGCTAATCTATTACAGCCATATGACAAATATGCAGAAGAGGGTAAGATAGACTGGGGTAAATATTATGATTTTGCAGTTGATCTTGGACTCTATAATGGCAAACACTATTCATTGCCATGGGATATAAATGGACAGATACTATACTATAATAAGAAATTGTTTGAACAGGCAGGTCTTGACCCAAACAGTCCGCCAAAGACATGGGATGAGCTAAAGGATTATGCGAAGAAGCTTACCAAGTTTGATAGTAAGGGTCAATTGATTCAGCAGGGTTTCCAGAGTGAATATTGGAAGGATGTAGTATTTAATTTTGCAGCTACTGCAGAAGCTGGTACGGTATCAACCGATCCTTTTGAGGTCAAGGTAAATACACCTCAGATGTTAGAAATTTGGGAAATGATAAAGGGATTCTATGACCTTCATGGTGGTGAGGATGGTTTGGAAAAGGCTAAAAATGCAGGTGTTCAATTTGGCCTAGAATCAGACACTGTTGCCATGAAACTAGATGATGCCATATGGCCGGCCATGTCATATGATAGTGAATATCCTGATTTGGACTATGGAGTAGCACCTGTACCAACAAAGAATGGCGAAAAATTCTCCATGGGTGTAGGGGCTACGTGGTCATTGGTAATACCTGTTAAATCCAAAAAACCTGAAGGTGGTTTTGCAGTTACAAAATGGTTCTCAGAACTGAATAATTTTGAAGATGCTAAGGAAAGTTTTGAATCTGATCCAGATAAATATTTCTATATGCCTATAGCATTAAAAGAGGACGATCAGAAGATCATATCAGATATTTTGCCTCAGATTCCAGATCCCCAAAAGAGGGATAGGACTATAGCAAGGGCCAAACTCATAGGTGAGAATGGTATAAGTGGCGGTGCAGGTTCACCTGTAGACTTTGGTGAGATGCATAAAGAACAATGGGAGAAATTTTACAAAGGTGAGATGTCTGCCCAGGAATCCTTGGCTGAATGGGAAAAGAGGGCAAAGGAGACAGTCGAAACTTTCTTGAATGAACAGAAGGCAATGGGTATAGAAAACTAAGAAGCACATGAAAGATATGGGGGATATATATCTCCCCCATATCCTATTTTATATTTTACATGGGAAGGGGTATGTATGGTGCGCTGCAATGCTAAGAGATCAATCATTGCTTTTATATGTAAATGCTTATGCTTGGCGCTTATAATTACAATGTTTAGCCCTATAACCAGTAATGCACAGCCGGGGATACCACTAAAGGATAAAAACAAGGTAGAGGATGAAGATGCAAGAAAGAATAACGATCAAGGTTATGTAAATCCTCGTGAGTACAGTTATGTTAATGTATTAAAGCAATACGAAAAAGAAGGTTATGAGTCGGTTGAAGAAGTGGAAATATCGCTAAATGCTGATGATATATCAAATTCAAATGCAAATCTACTCCCATTAGAAGTTGGGATAGGGGGCAAACAAAACAATGTATTGGTGTGGAAAAACTCGGATGACTGGTTTGAATGGCAAATAGACATACCTGAGAGTGGTCTATACAATATATATGTAGAATACTATGCCTTAGGCGAGTCTAGTAATTTGATTCAAAGGGAGCTCATGATAGATGGAAATGTTCCATTTAATGAGGCTTCAAATATTCCGTTTTACAAACTATGGGAAGATGAAGGCAAGACTACTTTTAACAATGTAGGAGATGAGGTAAGGCCCAAGCAGGTAGAGATAAAAGAGTGGCAAGTAAAACCGCTTATTGATGTAAGTGGAATGTACAGTCAGCCATTAAAGTTTTATTTTTCTGAAGGCAAGCATACTTTAAGATTTAACTATGTACAGCAGCCTATGGCAATAGACAAGATAATAATAAGATCAGTTGATGATTTGCCTGAATATGCAGATATATCTAATGAATATAAACAGAAGGGATATAAAAAGGTATCCAAAGGTGCAATGAGGATAGAAGGTGAGGCGGCTTATTCAAAAAACGATCCTACTATTCGCAGGGAATATGATGGAGATCCTTCCGTATATCCTTCAGCAGGAGGTAAAATTAGGCTTAATATGATAGGAGGCTGGCGTTGGAGAAAGGGCAATCAGGAAGTTACATGGAAGTTCGATGTACCTGAGAGCGGATTATATAAATTGGTATTTAGGGTAGCACAGTGGTATGGTGATGGTTTACCTGTATATAGACAGATTGCAATAGATGGTAAGGTACCGTTTAAGGAGATGGAGGCCTACAAATTTTCATATCAGCACGAATGGAGAACGGAAGAATTAAAAGATGAAGAGGGCAATACATATTTGTTTTATCTTGAGGAAGGGGAACATACCCTTACTATGACAGCTAAGATGGGGCCCTTAGCAAAAATAATAAATGATATGGAAGAAGATGCCTGGACATTGTCTGAATCTATCAGAGATATAATTATGATTACAGGCAGTGAGCCTGATTCTAACTTTGATTATGAATTGGACAAAAAAATACCGGGTTTAATAGATACATTTAAAGAATTATCAAATAATATGGGGCGTTCCATAGAAGAAGTTACAGCTATATCGGCTAGAAGGCCTATGATAGTAAATAACTTTGCAGTACTTAAGGATCAGCTCGATGAAATGATAAAGGACCCATTTATTATCCCACGGAGATTAAATGATCTTATGAGTTCGCAGTCGGGGTTGACATTATCGCTACAGGATATACAGAATCAGCCGTTGAATATAGACTATTTTTTAGTTGAGCCACCTAATGCGAATATCAAGAATTATAAAGCTAGTGTATTGCAAAAGATGAAGGCTACATGGCAAAATTTTCTGGCTTCTTTTTATAAGGACTATGATCGGATAGACAATGTATATAGTGTAACAGATGATACTAACAACCAAAAGCGTAGTATAGACGTGTGGATCGCTAGAGGTAAGGAATGGGGAGAGGTAATAAAGCAAAAGGCAGATGAGGATTTTACACCCGAAACGGGTATTGGAGTTAACATGAATATCTTGCCGGCAGGCCAGATGGGAGCTACTGGTGTAAATGCACTTACTTTGTCTATAGTATCAGGCAAGGCACCTGATGTAGCACTTGGTGTTGATCCATTATCACCCGTGGAATTAGCAATACGCGATGCATCGGCAAATCTTGCACAGTTTGATGATTTCAATGATGTATCAAAAAGATTTTTGCCAGGAGTGTTAGTGCCTTTTGAATACAGAAATGGTATATATGCTCTTCCAGAAACTATGGATTTTAATGTGTTATTTTATCGCAAAGATATAGTTGATGAGCTAGGGATAGCAGTACCGGATACATGGGAAGAATTGTATAAATCGGTATTACCGGTACTCAATCAAAATGGTATGCAATTTTATTATCCTTCTCTCTTGGCCGCTAGTTCATCCCTATTGCCATTTTTATATCAAAATGGTGCTGAGTTTTATACAGATGATAATATGCGTTCTGCACTGGATACTAGTGAAGCATATAAATCTTTTGTAGAATGGACTAAGCTTTTTAAGGTATATCAAATTCCTGTTCAGGCTAACTTTTTTAACAGATTTAGAACAGGTGAGATGCCAATTGGAGTTGGCAGCTATAATACCTATATAATGCTTACTGTGGCAGCTCCGGAACTCTATGGTAGATGGGGAATAGCCCCTTTACCTGGTATAAGGATGGAAGATGGAAGTATAGATAGGACAGCTGGTGGTGCACCATCTGCTGCTATAGTATTAAATCAAAGTGAAAACAAGGAAGAAGCTTGGCAATTTCTTAAATGGTGGACCAGCACGGATACTCAGTCACAATTCGGTAGTGATATTGAATCACTTGTAGGTATAGAAGCTAGATGGAATACGGCAAACTCAGAAGCGTTCAAAAATATAGCTTGGGATAAAAAGGATTTGGCTGTATTTGAAGAACAATGGAAATGGTATAAAGAACAACCTGTTGTGCTGGGGGGATATTTTACTGATAGGCATATAAAAAATGCTGCAACTAGTGTAATAATGAGCGGTATGAATGAACGTGATGCACTGGAAAAGGCTATAAAGGATATAAACAAGGAAATGCGGAATAAACAGATAGAATATGGAATTATTGAAGAAAAGAGATAAATGAAGATTAAAATACTTGTTGGAAGGGGTGTACACACGTTTATGAGTGTCAATGTTAATTCTGTTGGCCAGAGAAAAGCTAGTATGCATACAAACACCCAAAAGAAGAGTAGATTTAGGACATTTTGGAATAAGTATGGTCCGGGATATATTATGCTGGCACCATTCATGATATTATTTGTAATATTTGCCCTGTTACCTGTAATAACAGCTGCAGGGTTGAGCTTTACAAATTACAATATACTACAGGCTCCAAAATGGGCAGGAATTACTAACTATAGGCTATTATTTACCGATGATGATGTGTTTTTAATAGCCCTTAGGAATACTTTGCTATTCGCGTTGGTAACGGGACCTATTGGTTTTTTTGCCTCATTCTTTTTTGCATGGATAATAGATCAGTTGAAATGGCGTAATGCATTTTCATTGGCTTTCTATGCTCCGTCACTTACAAGTGGTATAGCAATGTCAGTAGTGTGGTTGTATTTTTTCTCTGGAGATAGGTATGGATTTCTAAACAATATATTGATAAATTTAGGGATTATAAATGAACCTGTTTTGTGGAATATGGATCCTAATACGATATTGCCTGTCATAATAATAGTATCCATATGGATGAGCATGGGTACAGGATTCCTGGTATTTCTGGCAGGGTTTCAAAATATCCCCAAATCATACTATGAAGCTGCAGCTATTGATGGTATGAAGAATAAGTTTCAGGAGCTAGTATATATTACATTCCCATGTATGAAACCTCAGCTTCTATTTGGGGCTATAAATGCAATAGTGGGATCATTGGGGGTATTTGATGTGGCTGTGTCCATTGCGGGTATGCCTAGTCCAAACTATGCGGGTCATACTATAGTAGCCCATCTATATGATTATGCTTTTATAAGGTTTAATATGGGATATGCTTCAGCAGTTGCTGTTGTATTATTTTTACTGACATTTTTATTAGGTAGACTAAGTATGAAAATATTCTCATCTAAAGACGAATAGGAGGTTGAGAATGAAATGGCAGGAGAAGCTAAAAAAAATAAAAAAAGAAAAAAGTTCAGCTGGGGCAAATTCTTCCTCTACTTTTTTATGCTGTTATTGGTAGCTTTTACGTCCCTACCGCTTATATATATGATATGCTCAGCTTTTAAACCTCTGGATGAGCTGTTCCTATATCCTCCTAGGTTTTTTGTTAAAAAGCCCACTTTAAGGAATTTTTCTGAACTTTTAACTACCCTTGACAGTACTTCAGTGCCATTTACACGCTTTGTGTTCAATAGCTTATTTACTACTGCGGTTACAGTGTTTGGCACGGTTATCATATGCAGTATGGGAGCTTTTGCTTTGGAAAAATACGATCTTCCATGGGCAAATACCATATTTAATATTGTTGTAGCAGCCTTGATGTTTGCTCCGCAGGTTACTCAGATTCCAAACTATCTAATAGTAAACAAATTAGGACTTATAAATACGTATTGGGCACTTATAATCCCCAAATTGGCAGTAGCCTATAATTTCTTTCTTATGAAACAGTTCATGGAAGGTGTACCCAATGAACTATTGGAGGCTGCCAGGATAGATGGAGCCAAAGAGTTCCGTATCTTCTGGAGTATGGTAATGCCGATGGCAAAACCGGCATGGGCTACTTTGATAGTATTTTCCTTTGTGTCAAACTGGAATGACTATTTTTCTCCATTAGTATTTATTACCAGCCAAACCATGAAAACTCTTCCACTGGCGCTTCAAACCATACAGGGAGGGCCGGGACAGGTTGCCCGTTCAGGAGCTGTAGCAGCTGCAACCTTTCTTACCGTGTTGCCAACGATATTAATATTTCTGTTTATGCAGTCAAAAGTTATGAAGACTATGGCATATTCAGGCATTAAGGCTTAATGGGAGGCTGGATGTATGAAAAAATATAAAAAGATAGCATTAATACTGACCGTGTTGATATGTGTATTTAATATTACGGCATATGGGGCTGGTAATTATGATTATATACTAGATGAGAAGGGTAAGCGTATAGCGATTCCGCTGACTTATAAGGTAGAAAAAGTCTTTTCATATTTTGATGAGGCAGGGTATCTAAACAATGCTCAGGATCTTTTCATGGATAAGGATGAAAAACTGTATGTGGTAGATACGGGGAATAATAGAATAATAAAATTGACCAGAGATGGAAATTTATTAGGCACCTATGATGGAGATACAAAAAAACTAAACAGTCCAAATGGTATTTATGTAGACGATGATGGAGATATGTATATAGCAGATACGGGTAATGGCAGAGTAGTTCATCTATCACCTGAGGGAAAATTTGTTGAAGAGTTTGTTCAGCCTAAATCCCCACTTTATGATACTAACTCACCATTTAGACCTAGTAAGGTGTATGTAGATGCTATAAACCAAATATATACCTTAAACGATGACTATCATGGTTTTACGGTTTTGGACGGAAACAATCAATTTAAGGGGTACGTTGCACCAACACGATTGGAATTTAGCTTTACCGATGTGCTCATAAGGATGTTTGCATCTCCAGAGCAAAAAGAAAAGCTATCAAAAAGGCTCCCGCCTGCCCATTCCAATTTTGTAATAACCGATGATGGTATGATATATGCCACTACCTTAAGGGCAAAGACTGAACAAATTAAGAAGATGACTACTTTGGGAAACAACATATATCCTGAAGATGGTTTTTTCGGTGAGGATATTGATGAGTATGGTAATAAGATAGAACCTTCCTTTGTGGATATTTCGGTAGATGATAATGGTATAATAACTGCACTTGAGAGCAGTACATGTAGATTATATCAATATGATCAGGAGGGCAATCTACTGACAGTATTTGGAGGTAGGGGTACCTATCGTGGAAAGTTTTTATTTCCCACAAGTGTGGTACAAGATAAAAACGGCAGAATGTATGTATTGGATAGTCGGATGAATAACATACAAGTTTTTGAACGCACCAAATTTATAGAGACTGTCCATCATGCACTTAATCTCTACTATGATGGTAAATATCAGGAGGCCATAGAGCCATGGGAAGAGATATTGAAGGTAGGACCTAATTATTATGTAGCCCATAAAGGTATGGGGAAGGCATATATGAAACAGGAAAAATGGAAACAGTCTATGAAATCCTATAGGCTAGCAGATGATAGGGAAGGATATTCTGATGCGTTTTCGGAGTACAGACATAGTATATTTAGAAAATACTTTGGATGGATAGTGCTAGCTATAATTGGTGTGATAGTAGCGATTATAAAATTTGTACGTTATTTGAGAAGATTGAGTGGACAAATGCTTAGACAAACTAAGACATGGAAAGGGGTGATCTAGTCCATGGATGGATTAAAAACTGCCCTTATGATAATGTTTCACCCTATTAGAGGATTTACAGTTATAAAGGAAAAGCGGGAGGATTTTAACTATACTCCTACTTTAATACTTTTTATATTGATATTGATGGCTAGATTTATAGATATATACTATACCCACTATCCATTATCCAAACTTAATCCTAGGGAGACCAATCTATGGACGGAGTTTGCTAGAATGCTTATTCCATTGTTTACATGGACAATAGGATGTTATGCAATGACCACCATAAACGAAGGTAAGACTATGCTCAAAGAGCAGCTAGCCAGTACTGCATATGCCATGTTGCCATATATAGTGCTTACACCGATAATAGCATTATTATCCCATTTTATGAGTGCAAAAAATTCTGGGCTATTTTACAGATTGCAGTTTATAAAATGGGCATGGGTAATCATATTATTTTTCATATCCACTGCTACCATGAATGAGTACAAATTTTGGAAGACGGTGGGGGTATGCATGTTAGGCATATTGAGTGTGGTAATTATATGGCTTTTAATCGGGCTTTTCTATTCATTAGGTGATCAAATTGTGGTATTTGCAAAGGAATTAGTAAGTGAAATAAAACTATTAAATTCAAGGTAGGGAGGGGTGTTGAATTGAATTGCAAAATAAAGCTGTTATCTATACTTTTAGTGCTATTATGTTTGTTTGAGGTTTTAATACCCTTTGCTGGTTTGGCATATGCAGCTCCGATAGATGAGAGACTGACAGGATTTGAAAAGGTGGGTGAAACTGATGCTCTTGCCTTGTATTATAATGCAGAAAAGATAGCCATAGCTGTATTGGATAAAAAAAGCGATTTTTTATGGACATCTACAGTAGATGAAAACAAAATAGATACAGATGAACTAAATGATGAGATTAAAACCAGTCTTGAGTCGCTTTTTCTTATAACATATACAGATCTTACAAAGGATGCGGACAATATCAGTAAAAAAAGTTATCTTAGACTCAAAACGAAGGTAGATAAACAGCCAATAGATAATGGTATAAAACTAACATTTAAAATGGAAGAATTGAATATGAATATGGATCTTGAAATATTTTTGGATGGGGATATGTTGAAGATACGTATTCCATCTGATGGTATAGTAGAATCTGTAGGAGTGGATGATGAGTTAAAAGAGCGTATGGCCGAAATAAAAAACAGCATAAAGGAAATAAGGAAAGATTTTGATAGAGTAAAAGATACTAATATACCTGAGATAAAAAATCTATTATCTAAAGCCGAAACTAATTTAGGTAGGGCAGAGGAGAAGGCAGGGCAGATAAAAAATGTCTATGGATTAAATACCCATGCCCAGGCATTGTATAATTACACTACGTCTTTTCGTTCTGCTATAAAGGGTTCAAGGGATAGTGTAGGTATTATAGAGAAGCTGGAACCATTGACGAAAGGAAATAAAAAGGCCAAAGAGGCATTAAAACTATGTAACGAGATATACGATTTAGGTTTTAAGGTAATGTCAAATGCTGCTGCCCTTAAAGGTGTAAGTGTAGGGGGAGCTGTAGAGGTGGACCTTCTTCCATACTTCGGAGCAGGATATACAGATGAAGAAGGCTATGTTTTCTACCCGGATGGCAGTGGTGCACTGACCTATTTTAGAAAGAACCCACCGCCTCAGGATCAGTTTTTTAGCAAGGAAATATATTCTGAGCATGTTACAGATTTGGATGATCATGATTTAAATAGGGAAAATGGTATAAGGGATATAATGATGCCTGTTTATGGCATAAAGCGTAATGACCATGCATTTGTAGGTTTTATGACTGAAGGAGAGGCCGATTCCAATATAAAATTCTTTCCGGCAGGTTATCATTTAGATATAAATCGAGCAAATTTTGGTTTTGTCTATAGAAGATGTTATCAACCTATAACTAAGAACTGGAATGGTTTTAGCTATAAGCTCATGGAACGGGAACGTATAATGCAGGATAGAGAAGCTGCTTTTGTATTTCTAAGGGATGATGATGCTAGTTATAGCGGAATGGCAAATAGATACAGGGCTTATCTATTGGATCAGGGTAAATTAAAGAAGAGCGATAAATTAAAGGAATCCATGCCCTTTGGCTTAGATCTTCTAATGGGTATTAAGGAAAAGAGGGCCCTTAAGGATAAATTCATCAAGATGACTACCTTTGAACAGGCTGTAGATATAGTAAATGAGCTTAAAGATTCAGGAGTTAAGGATATGCAAATCAATCTTCTCGGTTGGGCAAAGGGAGGGTATAAGGTATATCCTTCTAAGTACAAACTGGAAGGTAAACTGGGCAGTAACAGGGATTTCAAAAAGCTGGTCGATACGATAAAATCCAATGGATATGTACTATTTTTACAGGATAATCTAGTAGATGCATATAAGGGAAATGGGGGATTTGCCATAGGAAACGAAGTGGCAAGGGGTAAGAGTACAAAGCAGATCAGTGATAGATATAATGCTAAGTATATCTATTCTCCTGCTGTAGCATTGAGGAGATTTTTGAATAAACTCTTGCCAACTGTTGGAAAATTTGATATAGACGGTATGGCTTTTGAAAAAATGGGCGCATTTATCTACAATGATTATGGTGCTAAAAATGAGTCTACACGTCAAAAGACCACAGAGTATTGGAATCAGATTATGGGGGCATCAAAGGGAAAGTTAGGTTCTTGTGCTTCTGTGGGGGGCAATCAATATATCCTAAATCAAGTGGATAGGCTTATAAGTATTCCAAATGATAATACAGGGTATTTTGTAACGGATGAAGCGGTGCCTTTTTATCAAATGGTAATACATGGATCTATACCTTATTCATCAAAACCATTTAATCTGTTTTATGATGCAGAGCGGGAAAAGCTTAAGGCCATAGAATATGGTTGTATTCCATATTATCAGCTTACATATGAAGATTCGGAAAAGCTTATATATACCTCATATAATCAATTGTTTACGTCTAAATTTGAAGAATGGAAGGATGAAGCTATAGAGGTATATAAAGAGTTTAATGATGGTTTTAAAGATACCATAGACCAATATATAGTAGATCATCAAAAGCTGAGTGATGATGTATACAAGACTGTATATGAAAATGGAACAGTCATATATGTAAACTATTCATACAAGACACAGAGTATAGATGGACATGAAATAGAACCTGTAAATTATCTCGTTGTGAGAAATGGAAGGTGATGTATGTTGAAGAAGAGGCATTTGACAGCAGAACAAAAGTACAATCTTGAAGGATATAAGTTTGTTTTGCCATGGATTATAGGATTTATACTATTTTTTGCCTATCCTTTTTTTACCTCTCTGATATTGAGCTTTGGTAAAGTAACTGACGTAGCAAGCTTTAAGATAAAATTTGTTGGTTGGCAAAACTATGTAAAGGCATTTGTTGTGGATGTGGATTTTGTACCTAAGTTTCTGGAAACTGTAAGAAATACCCTTATAGATACACCTGTTATACTTATATATTCCTTGTTTATAGCTATTTTGCTTAACAAGGATCTAAAGGGGAAGGGATTTTTTAGAGCGGTATTTTTCCTCCCCGTACTTTTAGGTACAGGCTTGGTAATGAAGCAACTTTTGGGAACACAGCTGGATAAAGAGCTCCTCCAAGCTGTAACCGGTAAGGGTGAAACAGAAGGGATCCAAACTATGGCCGGTGCCATCTCTGTCCCGAAGTTATTTACCACATATTTGAGCCCTGACGCTTCAAAGATAATCCAGAACATATTCAATAGGTTATCCTTTATATTATGGATGTCTGGAATTCAGATACTTATATTTATGGGCGGCTTGCAGGGTGTACCGAATGAATTATACGAGTCTGCATATTGTGATGGGGCTAGTAACTGGGAGATGTTTTGGAAGATTACATTGCCAATGATAACTCCATCAATATTGCTTAATGTGGTATATACGCTCATAGATTCATTTACCAATGTTGACAATAAGCTTATGGAATATACATTAAAAATAGCTTTTAAGAACATGGACTTTGGATTTGGCGCAGCAATGGGCTGGATATTCTTTTTATTTATAGGTTTAGTTATAGGATTGGTGTTCTTGATCTTAGGTAGGTTTGTTGTATATCTAGGTGATAGGTAAATAGGATAATGCAAAGGGGGTAATTAAGTTGAAGGGAAGAAAATTGCCTAAGGATGTAAACTTTTTCAAAAAACAAATATCACAGACAATATTAAAAATTCTAGTATATATACTTCTTATAGAGTTTATGTTTGTATTTATATTTCCGTTTCTATATATGTTTACTAATTCGCTCAAAAGTCCCCTTCACCTGGCCGATATGAGTTCCAAATGGCTGGTGAGAAATCCACAGTGGGATAATTACAGGGAAGCTATGGATAAGATGTTTTATTGGCGGGGGCTCAAAAATAATTTGATAGTGGTAATAAGTGCTGCATTAGGACAGATACTATCCTGTTCATTTATAGCCTATGGCCTTGCAAGATTTAAATTTCCAGGGAGAAATTTAATATTTGGCCTTATAATATTTAGCCTTATAATTCCGCCTCAGGTGCTTGTTATACCGCTCTATATACAGTATTCCAACTTAGGTATGCTGGATACATTCTGGCCAATAATACTCCCTACCTTCTTTGGTATGGGACTTAAAGGTGGATTATTTATATTTATATTCCGCCAGTTTTTCAAATCCCTTCCCAGAGAGTTAGAGGAAGCTGCCAGAATAGACGGTTGCAGTACTTTTCGTACCTATGCTAATATTGTATTACCGCTAGCTAAATCCTCCATATTGGTTACTGCTATATTATCTGTGGTATGGCACTGGAATGACAGTTTTCAGCCATCCATATATTTAATGGTACCTGAACGTTCATTGTTATCAATGTCGTTAAACCTTCTTATGACAAATGTAAAGAATGTATTTCAAACTGCAGGAGGTACTATTGTAAGTCCCCTTGGAATGGCAGGGGCCATACTAATAATACTTCCACTGTTTATAATGTATATTTTCCTTCAGAGAAAATTTACTCAAGGTATAGAGCGTACAGGACTTGCTAACTAAACTTGATTGATAGCAGTAATATAGGAGGTTTTATATGAAATATGTAAACAAGATATGGAAGGGTTTTCATATGCGATTTAGTTCCCATGAAGATGTACCTGCATTAAAATGGGTTATAGAGGATGCATTGGTACCAATGGGAGTTAATATATTAATATTAGAGGTAAATACCAATTTTATGTTTGAATCGCATCCTGAGGTGGCGGGAGGTACTCTAACTGCTGAGGATGCCCATGAATTAACTACTTTGTGCAAGAAGAATGATATAAGACTAATTCCACTATTTGAATGTTTAGGACATCAAGGATGGGGAGGGACACCAAACACCCTTCTGGAAAAGTATCCCGAATTCGACGAGACTCCATATATATTACGTGATGCTAAATGGCCAGATTTTTATTGTAGAAGCTGGTGTCCCCTCCATCCTGACATAAATAAAATAATCTTTGATCTTATGGATGAACTTATAGATGCCTTCGAGGCAGATGCATTCCATGTAGGTATGGATGAAGTATTTGCTATAGGAGATGATAAATGTCCCCGCTGTAAAGGCAAAGATAAGGCATGGCTATATGCTAAAGCGGTAAATGATTATTATAAACATTTGGTTAATGAAAAGGGCGTGGAGATGTTTATGTGGGGTGATCGACTAATAGATGCTAAAACACTGGGGTATACTCAATGGGAAGCGGATATATATGGTATATCTTCTGCTATAGATATGATACCTAAAGATATAATTATATGTGATTGGCACTATGAGATGGGAGAACATTACCGTTCTGTAGAGTATTTTATGGATAAGGGGTTTAGGGTATTCCCTTCCTGCTGGAAGGATACAGATGCAGCGCTTGCCTTTTTTAACCACTCTTTTGATGTTTATAAAAAGCATGAACATCCGGAGAGAATGTTGGGTATGTTGGTTACTGGCTGGAATGCCTGGGGAGGTGGCATGGCAGCTGCTCTCCTTGGCGATGGAGATTTGGGTGACGATCAAGGAGATATAAAAGGGATAGCCCGAACTTTAAGGGTTATTATGGATGAAATGAAGGACTATTAAATAAAGTGTATACAAAATTAGCCGTTATGGGTGAAATTACCCGTGACGGCTAATTTTGCATTATACCGATATAATCTTTATTATGAATTACAGTAGGTTTTTATTAAGAGTTGATGGATAGGCAGGATATATATTATAATATGGTAATAGCACAAAGGCAGATGTCTAGGATGCAAGGTATACAGTAACTAAGGAGGAAATGATTATGATAAAGGTAAGGGTACCAGCTACGTCGGCTAATTTAGGGCCAGGTTTTGATTGCTTGGGCATGGCTATAAATATGTATAATGAAATTCATGTAGATGAGATATGGGGAGGTCTTGATATAACACTGTCGGGTAGATATATTCAAGGCATATCTACTGGGGAGGATAATCTGGTCTATCAGGTTATGCAAAGGGTGTTTGACAGCGCAGGTTATACTCCCAAGGGACTTAAGATACATATGGTGAACAATATTCCCCTGGCTCGCGGTCTAGGTAGCAGTGCTGCTTGCATAGTAGGAGGTATAGTGGCAGCAAATAGCATTTTAGGAGGTACTCTTACGCTGCAACAGATGATAGATATGGCTGTAGATATGGAGGGACATCCGGATAATGTGCTCCCTGCCATGGTAGGAGGTATAACGGTATCTTTAAAAGCGGAACGGGATGTACTATATAATAGATTTGATATGGATGAGGGTATGAAACTTGCTGTGTTTATCCCCGACTTTGAAATTTCTACAAGGCAGGCGAGGAAGGTGCTTCCATCATCTGTTTCCATGAAGGATGCTATTTTTAATATAAGCCGAGCTGTTTTTTTGGTATCGGCCTTGAGGGCGGGAGATATGAAAAATTTGCATATAGCTACTCAGGATGCATTGCACCAACCATATAGAAAAAAACTCATTCCGCATTGGGATGATATAATTGAAGGGTGTTATCATTTTGGTGCAAAGGGGGTATTCTTAAGCGGTGCAGGGCCAACTATAATAGCTGTTTTAGATGGAGAGATAGACAGATTTAAAGATGCACTATATGGTTTGACTTCAGTATTTGATGAAAAATGGGAGATAGAGATATTATCTCCTTGTAATCAAGGTGTTCAGGTTATAAATATGTAATATGTAATGTATAAAAATATATTTGCAGGATGTTGAAAAATAAATTGCAACAATGTATAATATACACTAGTTTTATATATTCGAGGAGGAGATAAGGTTTGGCTCTTATTGTTCAAAAATTTGGTGGTTCATCTGTAGCAGATACTGAAAAGATAATGAATGTTGCTCGAAGAATAATAGATAGATATGATAAAGGTGATCAAGTGGTAGTGGTAGTATCTGCCCAGGGAGATACCACTGATAGATTAACGGAAAAGGCATTTAAGATACACCCAAATCCACCTAAGCGGGAGATGGACATGCTATTATCTACCGGAGAGCAGATATCCATTGCCCTTCTTGCCATGGCTATTCAACGTTTGGAGCACAAGTCAGTTTCACTAACAGGTGGACAGGTAGGCATAAAGACTACAAATCAATACTCGAGTGCCCGTATAGAAAATATATGTTGCGATAGGTTGAAAAGCGAGTTGGATGCAGGAAATATTGTAATTGTAGCCGGTTTTCAAGGGATGGACGACTATAGTAATATTACCACACTGGGAAGGGGAGGCTCTGATACTACTGCGGTTGCTTTAGCAGCTGCATTGGAAGCTGATGTATGCGAGATATATACCGATGTAGATGGGGTATATACAGCAGATCCTAGGATTGTCCCTGATGCTCGAAAATTAGATACTATTTCCCATGATGAGATGCTGGAGATGGCTAGCTTGGGAGCTAGGGTATTACATAATCGTGCGGTAGAGCTTGCAAAGAAGTATAATGTAAATCTGGTGGTACGCTCTAGTTTAAATAATAACAGTGGTACTATGGTTAAGGAGGTATCCAATATGGAAAAGATGGTAGTAAAAGGGGTAGCCCATGATTATGATACAGCCCAGATAAATGTTATGGGCGTAAAAGATGAGCCTGGAATGGCATATAGACTTTTTAGACTATTAGCAGATGCAAATATAAATGTAGATATAATAGTACAGGGAGAGGTAAAGGACAAAAAACGGGATATTTCATTTACAGTGGCTCAGCATAATTTAGAGGAAACTGTGGCTATTATAGAATCTAATAAGGAAGAGTTGGGGATAAAGGAGTTTACCTATTCATCCGATGTGGCTAAGGTATCGGTAATAGGTGCAGGAATGGCAGAGAATGCAGGCATAGCAGCGCTTATGTTTGAAACCCTGGCACAGGAAGGTATAAACATCATAATGATAACTACTTCTGAGATAAAAATATCCTGTCTGATAAAGCCGAATGAGGTAGAGAAGGCAGTAAGGGCTATACATGATAAATTCTGTTTAGGGCAAGAATAACGTTGACTTTTTATTGATGTTTTACTATAATGATTTTAATAGTAAAAATATGTGCGATGATAAGGACGAGTAAACTGGATACTGTTGTAAAGAGAAGGAAGGCCATGGGCTGTAAGCCATCCTCGATAAGACTAGTTGAAGACCAACCTTTTGAGCATATGGGTTAGCTCCGTTATCAGCTATAAAGCAGGATTTAAATAGATCAATAAGGGTGGAACCGCGGGTCCTCTCGTCCCTTGATGGGATGGGGGGATTTTTTAGTTTGTCAAAAAATTTAGGGAAAGGAAGTAAATATCATGATAAATGTTACTTTAAAAGACGGGTCTAAAAAGCAATTCGAAAAGGGTTTGACCATATTAGATATTGCAAAAGAGATAAGCCCAGGTCTTGCGAGGGCTGCATTAGCTGCAGAGGTGGATGGACATGTGGTAGATCTATTTACCAGTATGGATAGGGATTTTGAGCTTAATATACTCACTTTTGATGATGAGAAAGGCAAAAAGGCCCTTTGGCATACCACTTCTCATATCATGGCCCAGGCGGTAAAACGGCTATTTCCAGATGTTAAACTGGCTATAGGGCCTGCAATTGATAATGGCTTTTATTATGACTTTGATTCAGAAAAGCCCTTTACCCCGGAGGATCTTGAGGCTATAGAAAAGGAAATGGCTAAGATAGTAAAGGAAGATTTAAAGTTAGAGCGATTTGAGTTGCCCAGGGAAGAGGCAATAGCTTTTATGGAGGAGAAAAATGAGCCGTATAAGGTAGAACTTATAGAGGATTTACCTGAAGGAGAGGTAATATCATTTTATAGGCAGGGGGATTTTGTAGATCTGTGTGCAGGACCCCATGTACCTTCTACTGGTAAGGCAAGGGCATTTAAGCTGATAAGCCTTGCAGGGGCATACTGGCGTGGTGATGAAAAGAATAAGATGCTACAGAGGATATACGGTATATCTTTCTTAAAGAAAAGTCATTTGGATGGGTATTTGACAAGGCTGGAAGAGGCTAAAAAGCGCGATCATAGGAAATTAGGTAAAGAGCTTGATCTTTTTAGCATTCAGGAAGAGGGACCAGGGTTCCCATTTTTCCATCCAAAGGGTATGGTACTTAGGAATGAACTGGAGAATTTCTGGAGAAAAGAACATGTAAGACATGGATATCAGGAAATAAAAACTCCAATTATCCTAAATAGGGATCTATGGATACGTTCAGGTCATTGGGATCATTATCAGGAGAATATGTATTTTACCAAGATAGATGATGGGGATTATGCTATAAAGCCAATGAATTGTCCGGGCAGTATGTTGGTATACAAGCGAAGGATATATAGTTATAGGGATCTGCCACTTAGAATGGGTGAATTAGGACTAGTACATCGACATGAGTTATCTGGAGCTTTACATGGTCTGATGAGGGTTAGATGCTTTACACAAGATGATGCCCATATATTTATGCTTCCTGAGCAGATAAAGGATGAGATCATAGGAGTTATAGATCTAATAGATTATTTCTATGGCATATTTGGATTTAAGTATCATGTAGAATTATCCACTCGTCCAGAGGATTCAATGGGTTCTGATGAGGCTTGGGAGCAAGCTATTGATGCACTTAGAGAGGCACTAGAATATAAAAAGATGGATTACAAGGTAAACGAGGGAGATGGTGCTTTCTACGGTCCCAAGATAGACTTCCATTTGGAGGACAGTATAGGTAGGACCTGGCAGTGTGGTACCATACAGTTGGATTTTCAGATGCCTGAACGATTTGATCTAACCTATGTAGGTGCCGATGGAGAAAAACATAGGCCTGTTATGATCCATAGGGTTATATTTGGCAGTATAGAGAGATTTATAGCTATACTTACTGAACACTTTGCTGGAGCATTTCCTACTTGGTTGGCTCCGGTACAGGTAAAGATACTATCTATTACTGACAGATCTAATGAATTTATAAACAAACTAGCCGATAAGTTTATGGATGAGGACATAAGGGTTGAGACCGATCTTAGGAATGAAAAGATAGGATATAAGATAAGAGAGGCTCAGCTGGAGAAGGTACCTTATATGCTGGTGATAGGTGATAAGGAATTGGAAAGTGGCAAAGTGGCAGTTCGTAGCCGTAAGGATGGTAATCTAGGTGTCATGGATGTAGATGAGTTCATGAATAAGATATTGATGGAGATAAAAACTAAATCATTATAATAAAAAAATCCTGACTTTAAAGTCAGGATTTTTTTATTAACATTTGAAGAGGCAGTATATGCAAATAACATTTTATGATTTTTAAATATGTTGTATAATATAACTATCTAATAGTAGACCAGCTAATTAAAGTCAAGTAGTTTTATAAAATAATTTTGAAAGTTTCTTGAGGGTCTTCTTGCAGCAGAAAATTAAAAAATGGCATGGCAATGAGACCACCTAAGGAACATTGATTAAAAAT
>NZ_RXHQ01000034.1 GCF_004138105.1 Xylanivirga thermophila
ATTTTTAATCAATGTTCCTTAGGTGGTCTCATTGCCATGCCATTTTTTAATTTTCTGCTGCAAGAAGACCCTCAAGAAACTTTCAAAATTATTTTATAAAACTACTTGACTTTAATTAGCTGGTCTAAATGATTTGCTTGTTTTTTTATGTTTTCCAAATAGGAGGGTCATTATACTAATTTATATATTACATATAAAAGATGAAATAAGACTTATAAAAGATTTTTCGGATTTATCAGCTGTTTTTATTACCTCATTATGGGTTAAGGGTTGATCTAGAACTCCAGCAGCCATATTTGTTATACAGGATACTCCAACTATCTTAAGTCCTGCATGCTTCGCTGCTATAACTTCTGGTACTGTAGACATACCTACAGCATCCGCTCCCAAAATCCTTAGCATATTGATTTCAGCTGGAGTTTCATAGCTTGGCCCTGACATCATTACATATATTCCTTTATATGCATTTATATTTAATCTATATGCAGTATCCATCATAAGATCTGTAAGTCTATCATCATAGACATGTGTCATATCTGGGAACCTAGGACCCAACATGTCAAAATTAGGTCCTATTAATGGATTTATACCAGAAAAATTAATATGATCTTTTATTATCATAAAATCTCCTGGTTTGAAATCCTTATTGATACCACCAGAAGCATTAGTTACTATTAATATTTCTATACCCAATTCTTTCATGACTCTCACAGGAAGTACTATTTGATAAGGGTCATTTCCTTCGTAGTAATGGAAACGACCTTGCATAGCTATTATATTCTTATTATACATTTTTCCTACTACAAATTGTCCCTTATGCCCGGCTACTGTAGTTTGGGGAAATCCAGGTATTTCAGAATAATTAATTATAGTGGGATTTTCAATATGCTCTGCAAAGTTTCCTAATCCTGAGCCGAGGATTATTCCTATAAAAGGTTTAGTGTCTATAATGCTCTGTATATATTTTGCTGCTTGTTTGTACATAGTGTAGACCTCCTTAGTTATTTTTTATTTGATAATGTAGCATAAAACTGGGTAGTTGATATATCTGAATGTCCCAACTTATTCTGTAATTCTTTTATTTCTATACCATTATTTATAAGATGGGCAGCAAAAGAGTGCCTAAGGGTATGAGGTGTTATACGTTTCCTTATATTAGACTGCTCCGTATATTGTTTTATTATTTTCCAAAAACCTTGACGGGTTATTCTATTACCTCTAAAATTGACAAATAAAGCTTGTTCGTTATTAACATCAATCATAAATGGGCGGGAGTATGCAACATATTTTTTTATATATGTTAATATCTCTTCAGGTATAGATATAGATCTATTGTTTCGTTTTTTCAACAAAACAATTCCATTATCTAAATCAATATCATCAATATCCAACTGAATAAGATCAGACACCCGTATTCCAGTTCCATACATAAGGTAAATCATTGCCCTATCTCGTAGCACCTTATATTCATTTCCTTGAGTTTGCACTAATAGCTGTTCCACTTCTTCAGAAGTTAGTATATTAGGTAGTTTTCTTTTAATTTTTGGAGCTTTCACATCTTTGGTAGGATCTGCATCAATATATGCATTTTCCTCTAGAAATTTATAAAAACTTTTCAAAGAAGATATTTTCCTAGATATAGTTGAATTGCTTATTTTTTTTTGCTCTAAATGATGAATATATTCATGCACAATTTCCTTTGATATATCAACTATATTGCTAATCTTATTCGTATGCAAAAAATCGATAAATTGCCTTAGATCTGTTTTATAGCTTTCAAGGGTATTGGATGAAGCACCTTGTTTTTCATCTAAATATGTAAAAAAATCATCAATAATATATTCCATATAAAAACTCCTTGTCCCATCAAATGATATTATCAAATCTAATATTCAACAAAAATATATAAAATCCTTCATTAAATATCAAAAGAACTAAACGGATAAATTTTTTAGTTGAGAAAATTAGAAAACATAGAAAAAAATAGTGGAGTTATAAAAGTTTCAAATAATGTCACTATAAAAAAGAGGCTAAAGATTATTATAAGTTTTTTTGTGTAAGATTCTGAATCCTTTATAGGTTGCATCTTTTTACGCATAAGTTTTCTGCGCTTTAAATGGGATATCTGTGATTCAAAAGCTAATACACCCATGATAATAAAGCAGGGTATATATATTATCATTTGTGGTATTAAGCATAGTAGGGAAAATATAAAACCTTTTAAATTATAATATCCCACTAAAAACCCTACCGTAAATCCTATAAAAAAACCCCTTATACCTACCAATACCAAAGTAAGAGGTATTAGCAAAAAAGACAGGCTAGATAACCAGAATAGGAAGCAAATATAAAAATTTCGCCAAATAGATTCCCAGAATATAGCAGTTCTATTGATTGAACTTTGCGATATATTGGATGCAAAGTGTTCCAAATAATTCCCTAGACCACTTTTCTGATCTATTGAGATAGTTGAAATAGTGAAAGCTCCCGCCATTATCCCAGTTAGGAATACAAATAGTATTATAAGGTATAGAATAAAATTTTGTTGTATATGGAGGCTTATAGTTCGCATTAATTGCCTCATCAAATATAGCTCCTTTCGTTTAAGAATCCTAAATGATAAATATGCGCACTATAACGTTTTTATGACATGTCCGAAGGACACAGGATGGTTTGTTTATATTTTTTATGTTATAATAAACCAAGAAAATAGAGCAAAAGGAGAGTATTGATGAATACCAATATAATGGACATATTATTCAGTTTGCCAGCAGTGTTTTTGGCTATGTCATTCCATGAATTTGGTCATGCCTATGTTGCATACAGATTAGGTGATGACACTCCGAAATTGCAAGGCCGTTTAACACTGGCACCACTGGCCCATGTAGATTGGTTAGGCCTTATAATGTTTTTAATATTTGGATTTGGATGGGCTAAGCCCGTTAAGATTGATCCTAACAATTTTAAGAATAGAATAAAAGGAGATATACTGGTATCATTTGCAGGTCCAATGTTTAACTTTATACTAGCCGTTATATCATTTTTTATGGGTGGAGTTTTGATAAAGTTTTTATTTCCTACTTCATATATTGCCAGCAATATAATAGAACGTATAATACGTCTTAATATTGTTTTTGGGGTACTTAATTTGATTCCTATACCTACATTTGATGGATATAATATTATAAAGGCCATATTTTTTAGATCCAATGCAAAAGCATTTTGGAAATATGAAAGATACGGTAATATTATATTGTTAATATGTATATTAACAGGCATACTGAATTATATAGTAGGGATACCTGCTCAATTTTTATATAATAGTTTAATACATATGAGTTGGATATTTTTTTGATCGAAGGTGAAATGCTTGGGATATTGTGTTAAAATAGATCGGTTTGAAGGACCTCTAGAGCTTTTATTACATCTTATTTCAAAATCAAAAATAAATATAGAAGATATATCCATAAACGAGATAACCTGCCAATACATAGAGTATTTGCAACAAATGCAACAATTTGATATTGAAATTGCAAGTGAATTTTTAGTAATGGCAGCTACACTTATACATATAAAATCTAGAAAATTACTTCCAAAGTTAAAGGAAGATGAAAATGAAGGAGATGATATAAATACAAGGGAACAACTTATACAAAGGCTTTTAGATTATAAAAAATTTAAGGAAATAAGTAATGAGCTCAGAGAGCGGGAACAGTTATACAGCCATATTTATTCCAAACTTCCAGAGGAAATAGCTATATCTAAAGAAGAGCTAGATGATAGATTATTTGGGGAGGTTGGCAAAGAAGATCTTTTTAACGCAATCTGTATCGTTCTCTCTAAAAAAAACTTATCAAAGTCAAAATCACCTAGCATATACGAAATAGCCAAAGACCCTATTTCCATAAAACAGAGAATAGAAGAGATTGAAGGAATATTATGCATAAAAGAAAATGCTACTTTTTTTTCCTTGTTTGAAAATGATTATAATAAATCTGAGGTCATTACTACTTTTTTAGCAATATTGGAAATGATCAAGGATAGTAGTATATGCCTTTATCAATCAAGACCATTCGATGATATTATAATAAAAAAGAGGAAGATATAACTATGGATGAACGGGAAATAATGGGATTAGTAGAATCTCTTTTGTTTGTATCGGGGAACCCTATTTCATTAAGTCAGATTGCAAAAGTATTGGATATGGATAGGAGAACTGCCAGAAAACTCATGGAACGAACAATCGATTGTTTTAACTTCGAAAGAAGAGGTCTACAGATTATAAAGATAAACGATAGTTACCAATTAGCTACCAGGATAGAATATGCCCCATATATAAAAAAATTATTAGGCCCTAATACGCAGCAAAGGCTTTCGCAGGCTATGCTAGAAACATTGGCTATTATAGCATATAAGCAGCCTATAACCCGTATGGATATAGAGTCTATAAGGGGAGTAAAATGTGAGCACATGCTTTCAACATTAATGGAAAAAGGCTTAATAAAAGAGGTAGGGAGACTAGATGCTCCTGGCAAACCAATACTTTATGGAACTACTGATTTATTCCTTCGAATTTTTGGATTATCTAAGCTGGAAGATTTACCGCCGTTGGAATAAAAAACAAAACTCCATGTATGTTTTTTTCTAATTGTGAAAAAATAGAAAAAGCATAAGATATGGGGTGTATATTTTGGTGTTAATATTTTTAATTGTGTTAATAGTAGCATTGGTGCTTATTATTTCATTTATAACTTTAAGGATAAATATAAAAATTTCCTTGAAGTATAAAGGAAAATCTTATATTAGGATAACCCTTTTAAAAGGGTTAATTAGTTTAAAGTTTGATCTATTCTTAATAACAGGTAAGGGATCATTGTACTCTTTTAATAAGAGCAAAAAAGGAACCTATGATGTAAAAATATCCCTTTCATATATTACGGAAAAAATAAAAAATATTCGCAATCAATATCCAAAACATGAAAAGAATATGTCTTATATCTTTTCAAAAATAAAGGTACAATCAATTTCAATACTAGCTTATATAGGATTAGGAGATGCTGCAGCTACTGCGTTGATTATAGGAATCCTGTATGCATTTCTATCTAATGTTATTTTTTATCTAACTACCAGAGTATCTATAGGTAAACATAATATTGATATTTTGCCAGTATACACCACCGATATGTGTTTCAAGACTAACATAAACTGCATAATAGATATTAAAATAGGTCATATTATTACTGTAGGCAATATGATGATGATGCAAAGAATTAGACAAAAAGTTAAAGGTGGTGATACACGTGGCAGAACATCCTATAGAGGAAATAATGAAAACTACCATGGAAAACATTAAAGAGATGATAGATGTTAATACTATTGTAGGAGATGCAGTAGAGACTGCTGACGGGACGGTTATTATACCTATATCGAAAGTATCATTTGGTTTTGTAGCTGGTGGAGGGGAATATAAAAATAATATGCAGGATAAAAATGCAAATATAACGCAACAGGAAGCTAATAAACTTCCATTTGCTGGCGGGAGCGGTGCGGGAATTTCTTTAAATCCCATAGCTTTTTTAGTAGTAGGGCAGGAAAAAATAAAACTCTTACCAGTTAATTTCACCACACCTATAGACAGGGTTGTTGAGTTGATACCCCAGTTAGTGGAAGAAATACGAGGCAAGAAAAAACAAGGTAATGAATCACAAAATATAAATAACACTCAACAGCCTGCAAATCAATAAAATATACTCCATCGTAAAAGCGGCTGATGCCGCTTTATTTCTATTTAAACAAAACTATCTAAATGCTTTTTATGGCATTTAGATAGTTTTGTTTAAATCACTAATTTACAAAAAACAAGCTATTAATGATCAATTTTTAATTATAATATGTGAAATTCACGAATTTTACACTGGTTTATATATTATTAATGTTGTATACTATCAATGGTTATGTAGAAAATATGTATTGCTTAAGCGTTTATATGATAAAGTGAGGGAAATAAATGAGACTGCAAAAATATATGGCTTATTGCGGTGTAGCATCCAGAAGAAAATGTGAAGAAATAATATCAGAAGGCAGAGTATCAATAAATGGTCATAAGGTAATGGATATGGGAATAAAAATTAACCCTGATTGTGACGTAGTATCAGTCGATGGGCGAGTCTTAGAATTAAACAAAAGACCAAGTATATATATAATGATAAACAAACCTCGTGGGTACATAACATCATCTAATGATCAATTCGGCCGTTCCACCGTATTGGATCTAATCCCAGATATGAAAGCTAGATTATACCCTGTTGGTAGATTAGATTATGACAGTGAAGGACTATTATTACTTACAAATGACGGATCTCTAACCTATAAATTGACCCACCCTAAATATCATGTTGAAAAGGAATATTATGTTGAAGTAATTGGTTTTCCAAATGAAGAACATATAGAAAAATTAAGAAATGGCCTAGATATAGGAGGATATAAGACTCGATCTGCTAAAGTATATGCTGGGAACAAAACAAAAAATGGCATGAGCTACAGAATAGTTATTAAAGAAGGAAAGAACAGACAAGTAAGGCGGATGTTCGAAGCTATAGGTTATCATGTGATTTTGCTTAGACGAGAGAGAATGGGTTTATTAAGTTTAGGCGATTTAAAACCTGGAAATTGGAGATATTTATCCAATAGAGAAATATCTCTATTAAAGCAATCTGTAAAGGAGGGATACTAATGATTAAATTTAGGAAAATGATTCCAGATGATTTAGATGTTATATATAAAGATGAACAGCTTAGAGCACTTATAACTTTTTCGTCCAAAGGAACAAAATTTGGTGTTGTTATAGATGATGATGGTTATATATTAGGTGGAGCGACAGGGTATACAGATGGTGAAGCTGCAATGATAGAAAATTTAATTGTAAAAAGCAGTCCATCAGAAGTTATGTTAATAGATGGTCTTATTAGGTCTGTTATATATATTTTGAGTTTACAGGAAATCAAGGCAATATTTATAAATGGTAAGTATAATAGTGAAACATATAAAAGAGTAGGTTTTAATTGGTTAAATAATTACCCTGTTCCCAGAAAATATCATATAAAGAAAATGATACTACAAGATACTGCTGAAGAGGGTATGTGGATAGATGTACAGATGTTTTTTGATAATAATGCCTGTTGCCATTCAAATAGTCAAACAATAGCTAAAAATTCATAATACTAGATATATAAAAATTTATGGTATAAAATTTCTAAAAAAATCGCATTTTTTTTAAATGTTTGCAGGAAAAAAGAGTTTCATATAGAATATAAGAATATGGGCAAAAATTGTTTTATTTTTAACAAAGCAATCTATAAATTAAATATATAGTTGTGGAGGGTTTTGAATGAGTGTAGAAAAAAGAATTAGCCAAATGAAACAGCAACGGCTGGCCATCCAACAGGGTGGTGGTACAGAAAAAATCGAAAAACAGCATAAAAATGGCAAACTTACTGCTAGAGAAAGAATTGAGCTGTTAGTCGATGAAGGAAGTTTTATAGAGATGGATGCTTATATTAAGCATCGGTCAGTAGAATTTGATATGGATAAAGTTGATGCCCCTGGAGATGGGGTAGTTACTGGCCATGCTACTATAGATGGTAGACCAGTATATCTATATGCCCAAGATTTTACCGTTATGGGTGGTTCTTTAGGCGAAATGCATGCACAAAAGATAACCAAGGTAATGGATGAAGCCATGAAGATGGGTTGTCCTATTATAGGCATCAACGATTCTGGTGGTGCAAGAATACAGGAAGGTATTGATGCATTAAAGGGATATGGAGATATATTTTTCCGAAATACTATGGCTTCTGGAGTTATACCTCAGATTTCCATCATATTGGGACCTTGTGCAGGAGGAGCTGTATACTCACCTGCGCTAACTGATTTTATATTTATGGTGGATGGAATAAGTAAAATGTTTATAACTGGTCCACAGGTAGTACAAGCTGTTACAGGAGAAGACGTAACTGCAGATGAGCTTGGAGGAGCAAAAGCCCACAATGAAACCAGTGGAGTGGCTCATTTCATAAATAGCAGTGAAAAAGAATGCTTTGAAAATGTACGCAAACTTTTAGGTTTTCTTCCTGAAAACAATTTGGAGGATGCTCCAACTCTAAATTGTAAAGATGATCTGAATCGTACGATTCCAGAGCTTAATAAAATAATTCCTGAAAACCCCAATAAATCTTATAATGTAAAAGATGTAATAAAGGGCATAATAGATAATGGAGATTTTTTGGAAATACAACCATTATATGCACAAAATATAATAGTAGGTTTTGCCAGATTAAATGGCCGTTCCGTAGGCATTGTGGCAAATCAACCAAACGCATTAGCGGGCTGCCTTGATATAAATGCATCTGATAAGGCAGCCAGATTTGTGCGTTTTTGTGATGCTTTTAACATACCTATTGTAACATTTACCGATGTTCCAGGATATTTGCCAGGAGTATCCCAAGAACATGATGGAATTATAAGACATGGTGCTAAACTTCTGTATGCATATTCAGAAGCAACTGTTCCAAAGATTAATGTAATCCTTAGAAAAGCATATGGTGGAGCCTATATTGCAATGTGCAGCAAACATTTAGGTGCCGACAGGGTATTTGCATGGCCAACTGCTGAAATTGCTGTTATGGGCCCAGATGGAGCTGCAAATATCATCTTTAAAAAGGATATACAAAATTCTACTGATCCTATTTCTACCAGAGAACAAAAGATTGAGGAATATAGGGATAGGTTTGCAAATCCATATGTAGCAGCAGCTAGAGGGTATATTGACGATGTTATAGAACCTCAGGCTAGCAGACCTTGTATCATTGGTGCTTTAGAAATGTTGATAAGCAAGAGAGAAAATAGACCATCTAAAAAACATGGTAATGTTCCTGTATAAAATGAAGTATTTAGAGAGGTGAAGTATTATGGGAGCCGGAAGTGCCGTCTCTGAAAGCTTAAAAGTTATGTTATTAGGCCTAGGTACTGTCTTTGTGGGCTTGATATTATTGATATTTGTCATTGAATTGTTGCACTGGTTAGTAAACGGTAGCAATAAAAAAGAAAAAAAGGTTGATGTTCAGCACGTTGATGAACAGGCTAAACTGGCAGCTGACAATAATTATGAACAAGAAGGTAATGAAAATGAGGAGGAACTGGTTGCCGTTATAAGCGCTGCAATTGCGGCCATGCTAGAAACTTCAACCTGTGATTTTGTAGTTAAATCTATAAAAAGAGTACCTGCTGCTACTCCTAGATGGAATCAAGTAAGCAGACAAGAACAAGTAAGAACAAGGCTATAATTTTTAGATGTTAAATAATTTTTAAGGAGGAATAAAAATGAGAAAATTTGTTGTAACTGTGAACGGAACATCATATGAAGTAGAGGTAGAAGAACAAGGAGAAGGAAACGCTCCTCAGTCGGCTGCAGCAGTATCCGAGCCTGTAAAGACTGAATCAGCTGCACCTCAATCAGCAGCTCCTAAAAGCAAACCTGCTGCAAAGAGTGCACCTGCAGGTTCAATAACTATTTCAGCTCCAATGCCTGGAACCATATTAGATATAAATGTACAAGTAGGGGATAACATTACAAAAGGGCAAGTACTATGCATACTTGAAGCAATGAAGATGGAAAATGAAATTATGGCTCCCCAGGACGGTAAAGTAGTTTCAGTAAATGTTTCTAAAGGAGCTTCTGTAAATGCAGGGGATGTACTTTTTGCTCTACAATAATATATGGCAAGGATTGGAGAGAGGATAAAATGAACAAATCATTTGGGGAAATATTGATAGACTTTCTTAAAACTACTGGATTTGCGAATGTAACTTGGCAGCAGTTAGTTATGATAGGAATAGCCTGTTTTCTCTTATATTTGGCTATTAAAAAGGAATACGAACCTCTTTTGCTCTTACCCATATCGTTTGGAATGCTTTTGGCAAACTTACCATTAGCAGGACTTATGGCTGAGCCAAAAGATGGACAGGTTGGAGGATTATTATATTATCTTTACCAGGGCGTAAAAAAAGGTATATATCCGCCTGTAATATTCTTAGGTGTAGGCGCAATGACCGATTTTGGCCCATTACTTGCAAATCCCAAGAGCTTACTTTTAGGGGCAGCAGCCCAGTTTGGAATTTTTATTGCATTCTTACTGGCATTACTACTTGGATTTGATGAACGGGCAGCTGCATCCATAGGTATTATCGGTGGAGCTGATGGACCTACTGCTATATTGGTTACAAGTCAATTAAAGCCAGAATTACTAGGACCTATTGCAGTAGCAGCATATTCATATATGGCGTTGGTCCCTATTATTCAACCACCTATAATGAAGGTATTTACAACCAAGGAAGAGCGTTCCATAGTTATGGAGCAGCTACGTCCGGTAACTAAAACAGAGAAAATTCTATTTCCTATAGCAGTAACTATAGTAGGAACTATGATAGTACCTTCTGCTGCACCCCTTTTAGGCACACTTATGTTAGGTAATTTGTTTAGAGAGAGCTTAGTAGTTGACAGATTGAGCAAAACTGCTCAAAATGAGCTTGTTAATATTGTAACAATATTTTTAGGCCTCACAGTAGGCGCTACTGCTAGTGCAGAAGCATTCCTTACTCCTGATACCCTAAAGATAATATGCTTAGGTCTCCTTGCATTTGCCGGAGGAACAACAGGCGGTGTATTATTAGGAAAACTCATGTGTAAATTATCAGGTGGCAAGGTAAATCCCCTTATAGGCTCAGCAGGTGTTTCAGCTGTACCTATGGCAGCAAGGGTATCACAGGTAGTAGCCCAGGAAGAAAACCCTGGAAACTTTTTGCTTATGCATGCCATGGGCCCAAACGTTGCAGGGGTTATAGGATCGGCTATTGCCGCAGGGGTATTTTTGTCGATGTTTTCATAAATTTTATAAATTAGGAGGATTCCAT
Source organism: Xylanivirga thermophila (assembly GCF_004138105.1). Classification (NCBI taxonomy): domain Bacteria; kingdom Bacillati; phylum Bacillota; class Clostridia; order Caldicoprobacterales; family Xylanivirgaceae; genus Xylanivirga; species Xylanivirga thermophila. The sequence continues at coordinate 10,969 of NZ_RXHQ01000034.1, forward strand.
TATGGCAAATGTACAAATAACAGAAACAGTGCTAAGGGATGCACATCAATCCCTTATTGCTACTCGTATGACAACGGAAGAAATGTTGCCTGTTATTGAATTATTAGATCAGGTAGGATATTTTTCCTTAGAGGCATGGGGCGGAGCAACTTTTGATTCATGTCTTAGATTCCTTAATGAGGATCCATGGGAAAGACTGCGTAAAATTAGAAAAGCTGCAAAGAAGACAAAACTTCAGATGCTGTTAAGAGGGCAGAATATCCTAGGATATAAACATTACTCAGATGATGTAGTGAGGGATTTTGTTAAGAAATCTATAGACAATGGTATAGACATAATAAGAATTTTTGATGCATTAAATGATGTACGTAACTTAGAATGTGCTATGGATGCTACAGTAAAGGCAGGAGGCCATGCACAAGCTACTGTTGTTTATACCATAAGCCCCATCCATAACACAGAGCATTATATAAAAACTGCAAAAACCTTGGAAGGCATGGGAGCTAGTTCAATATGTCTAAAGGATATGGCAGGGCTTTTAACGCCGTATGATGCATATAACCTCATTAGAGAACTTAAAAAGGCAGTTAAGATTCCAATACAGCTTCACTCCCATTATACCAGTGGTTTGGCTTCTATGACCTATTTGAAGGCAATAGAGGCGGGAGTAGATATAGTTGATTGTGCCATATCACCTATGGCCATGGGAACATCTCAGCCTCCAACAGAACCAATGGTAGCCACTTTGAAGGGTACTAAATATGACACCAAATACGATATGGATCTATTAAGTCAAATAGCCGATTATTTTAGACCGTTAAGAGAAAAATATATCTCTTCTGGTCAATTAAATCCTAAAGTATTAACTGTAGATGTTAATACACTCAAATATCAAGTACCTGGTGGCATGTTATCCAATCTAGTTTCTCAGCTAAAACAGCAAAACAAGCTAGATAAATATGAGGAAGTACTAAAAGAGGTGCCAAGGGTAAGAAAGGATTTAGGTTATCCGCCTTTAGTTACTCCTACAAGCCAGATAGTAGGAACACAGGCAGTGTTAAATGTAATTATGGGTGAAAGATATAAAATGGTTACAAAAGAGGTAAAAGCTTATGTAAGAGGTGAGTATGGCAGACCTCCGGCAGAAATAAGTCCAGAATTCAGAAAACAAATAATTGGAAATGAAGAACCGATAACTTGTAGACCTGCAGATCTATTAAAGCCTGAACTGGATAAATATAGAAACGAAATAAAAGAGTATATGGAACAAGAAGAAGATGTATTGTCCTATGCATTATTTCCTCAAGTTGCTACTAACTTCTTTAAATATCGACAAGCGCAAAAATATAAAATAGATAGCACATTACTGGATGAAAAGGATATGGTTCATCCAGTATAAAGATATTAAAATAATAGTCCTGGAGGGTATAAACGGACAATCCCTCCAGGACTATTATTTACAATTATAATGCAGATATATGACGTTTGGACAATTGCTAACATATTCAATAACTTTAACTTTACTGTACTTATCAATATGTTTTCCGCATTTTAAACAATTATAGGTATTATTATATAAAATATCGCTGTAAGTCTTCACATCCAAATGTCCATATTTCTGCCAGCTTTTCCATCCCGTCTTACATAATTTTTTCCTTTCTTCATAATCAGCATATACCCATCTGAGTATTCTATGAAAGTGAAAAGGGTATTTAGTATATTTTATATAATGAACAGGTAGTCCTAAATCTATAGCATATTCTTGAAATGCATTTTCCACTTTAGTTTGAAGTGGATCATCTATCTTAGTACTTGTTATATTATAACCTCTATCCATAAGTTTTTTTCTCACTGTATCAAACATATATCCCCTACATATTTTAATTTCCTCTTGGGTATTCACTTTCAAGTTATCCAGCAGTTCAAATACTATTTCTTCACATTTATTAAGATAGCATTTTGCTTCAAAGGCGTCCTTACGATAATATTCTATGGGTATAATATCGTAATAAAATTCCAAAGTTTCGACTCTTATAGCAGCTATGCATGTCCCACCAATTAAACTTCCACTACCTGCATCATCTATCTGTATCATTTTTCAGTTCCTCCTTCGTATATACTTCAAATAGTATTTGTATAATTGCACTTTATTATATGTTTAAATAGTAGCTTTATCAAAGATATAATCTTATTAGAGAAAATAGTTTTACAGAATGACGCGGAATTAAATGATACTTGCACATTGGATTTTTTATGATAAAATAAAAACGTATAGCGAATGCTTTATTTTTGCTATTCTTAGATAAAATTTTAAAAAGGTAGGGATTACCAATGGAACAAAAGCAGGATTTAATTCATAGAATAAATGCAAATTATAAGAAAATGAGTAAAGGTCAAAAGCTTATAGCGGAATATATCCTAAATAATTATGATAAAGCAGCATTTATGACAGCAGCCAAACTCGGAAAAAAAGTAGGTGTTAGCGAATCAACAGTAGTAAGATTTGCCAATGTTCTTAATTATGAAGGATATCCTCAGCTTCAAAAAGCATTACAGGAACTTATAAGAAACAAACTGACTACTGTCCAACGCATAGAAATGACATCGGAACTAGATAGATCTATGGTACTTAAAAATGTATTAAAGGCTGATATAAACAATTTAAAACTTACAATTGAAGAAATTGATAATCAAGTATTTGATATTGTAGTACAAAGGATGCTCAAAGCAGACAATATATATATATTAGGTCTTAGAAGTTCAGCACCTCTGGCACAATTTATGGGTTATTATTTAGGGTTTGTATTTTCAAATGTGCGTATTGTAACTTCTGGTGTTAATGATGTTTTTGAACAGATAATGCATATTTCAAAAGATGATTTACTTATAGGCATAAGTTTTCCACGATATGCGGGACGTACTATAGAAGCCATGGCATTTGCAAAGGATAAAGGCGCTCAGATAGTAGCCCTTACCGATAGCTTTTTATCACCTCTTACATCATATGCTGATTATACTCTACTAGCCAGAAGTGATATGGCGTCATTTGTAGATTCCCTTGTAGCCCCTTTAAGCTTAATAAATTCACTTATCGTTGCTGCAGGATTAGCAAAAAAAACGGATGTCTCAAAAGAGTTTTCTCAACTAGAAAAAATTTGGGACGAATACAAAGTCTATGTAAGTAAAGATAAAGAATGAAAGGTTTTATGATATATGTATATATATATAGTTAGACATGGAGAAACGGAATGGAATATAGCCCATAGGACTCAAGGCAGCCATAATATTGAATTGACTGATAGGGGTAGAGAGCAGGCAAAAAAATTAGGAGCTAAACTGAAAAATAAAAATATAAAAAAGATATATACAAGTGATTTAAAAAGAGCATATGAAACAGCATGTATCATTGGGAATTATATAGGAGTCGTTCCAACCCCAATACCTCTACTTAGAGAAGTATCGTTTGGCGAATGGGAAGGGTTAACCCCGCAAGAAATAGAATGTCATTTTAATGGGCAATTGGATAGGTGGTATAAAGATCATTGCTTTGCTCCTCCTAATGGTGAAAGCATAGATGATGTTAAAAATAGGGTGTTGACATTTATAGATACCATAAGTAATGATATACAAACAGAAAAAGATGATATATTGTTAGTGTCCCATGGAATGACAAATAGGATATTGATTACACAAATAATGGATATACCTGTTGAATATATGCGTCTTTTAAGACAAGATAATACAGCACTCTCTAAAATACGTATTTTAGAGAACAATAAAGCTATTGATCTATTAAATGATACCTGTCATTTAGATATGTAAATAAATATGCTATATTTATGTATGAAGCCCTAAAAAGACCTTGTACTATTATTGTGTGTGAATTATAATGGAGATATAAATAATTTAATTTTAAGGAGGAAAATAATAAGTGGAACCTCTAGGTAGCAGAGATGTAGCAAAAGCGGCTATTCAAATGAGTTTAACTAAAAATAGGGAAGAAGAACGATTATTAAAAGAACAATTTTTAAATGAAGGAATACATGCAGCTGCTGTGGATTATGGTGGTGAATTTATATCATCGGTAACAAAAATTATAGAACGATGTGTAGTAGCATCAAAACGGGAAGGGGTCATAAGAGATTCACATAATGAAGAAGGTGCTGTTGCTGGAGCTGCAAGGGAAGCTATTTCTCAAATTATGCCTAAGGCTATAGGATTAAACGTTGGTGGTAAAATAGGCATTGCAAGATATAATGAGCATATAAGTGTTGTTATATTCTTTGGCATAGGCCTTTTACATCTTAATGAAGTAGCAATAGGACTAGGTCATAGGGCTGTATAAAGGAGATTGTTTTATGTATATTCAAGCTATTAGAGGCGCTATAACTGTAGACAGAGATTTACCAGATGAGATCTTTTTTAAGACTAAGCAGCTTTTATCAGAAATAATACAAAAAAACGGTATTTCTGTTGGGCAAATAATAAGTATTGTGTTTACTGCTACCAATGATATTAAATCTGCTTATCCAGCAAAGGCAGCTAGAGATTTAGGGATGAAGTCTATCCCCCTTATTTGTTGTCAAGAGATGGAGGTAATAGATAGCTTACCCAAATGTATCCGAGTACTTATGCATGTTGAAGTACCTGAGAAAATTAAAATTTATCATGTATATAAAGAAGGAGCTATACTACTAAGACCGGACCTTGTACGACCAGAAAAATTAACCATAGCTATAGATGGTCCAGCTGGCGCTGGAAAAAGTACTATAGCAAAAATGGTTGCAAAACGCCTTGATTTGTTGTATCTGGATACAGGAGCTATGTATAGAGCCATAGGCCTTAAAATGATAAATAAAGGTATAAATATGCAACATCATAGGGAAGAAGTTATATCTGAATTGAACACTACTAATATAGATGTATCGTATGATAATGGACAACAGATAGTATTTTTAGATGGCAATGATGTTACAAATCTTATAAGAACACCTCAAGTTTCCAGATATGCATCTGATGTGGCTGTGATCCCTGAGGTAAGATTAAAATTAGTCGAAATACAACGCAATATAGCAGATAAAAATTCTGTGGTAATAGATGGCAGGGATATAGGGACTTTTGTAATCCCGAATGCGGATAAAAAGTTTTTCCTTACTGCATCCCTAGAAGAACGTGCCAAAAGGCGTTGGCGGGAGCTTAATAATAATGGATATGATATAAAGCTAGAGGATATAATATTGGACATTAAAAATAGAGATGAATGTGATAGCAGAAGGACATTTGCTCCTTTAAAAATGGCCGACGATGCAATACTTATAGATACCACCGATAAATCTATAAATCAGGTAATAAATGAAATATTAAATCATATTTTTGTTGATAGTTAGGGGTGATTTAGTGTTTTACAGAATTGCTAAGGCTATAATGACCATTGTAGTGTATTTTTTGTTTGCTCCCCGTGTTATAGATAAGGAAAGTTTTCCTTCAACGGGGGGTGCCATCGTATATTCAAATCATACCTCTAATTTTGATCCCGTTATCTTAGGAATTGTCTTACCAAGACCCATTTCTTTTATGGCAAAAGCAGAATTATTTCAAAATCCCATAATAAGTTGGGTGTTAAAGGGATTGGGAGCATTTCCAATAAAAAGAGGACAAGCAGATATTGCGTCTATAAAAAAATCATTACAAATATTGAGAAACCAGCAGATTCTAGGCATTTTTCCTGAAGGAACTAGAAATAAATCAGGAAGCGAATTAGGAACATTTGCTAACGGTATCGCATCCATTGCCCATAAAGCCAAAGTACCTGTTGTTCCTGTTGCCATAAAAGGAGGCTATAAGCCTTTTAAGCGTATTACAGTAACAATTGGACAACCTATATATTTTGATGAATTCCAGCATCAAAAGAGCAGTAAAGAACTTTTGGATAATATGTCTTCACAAATGGAAAATGCTTTAAAAGAAATGCTATAATTTTGTGTTAAAAAGCAGGAAATATGGCGTTTTATATAGAATTCTATCAAGTAGAGTAATTTTATTATAGGGAGGATAAGTATTTGCAAATAATTTTAGCAACCAATGCAGGCTTTTGTTTTGGTGTCAAGCGTGCTGTACAATCTGTTTATGAACATCTCAATCCAAGCAAAACGATATATACATTGGGACCGATAATACATAATCCTCAGGTAGTATCAGATCTTGAACAAAAAGGTGTTATTGTAGAAGAGTGCCTTGACAATATTGAAGATGGTACAGTTATTATTAGATCCCATGGTATAGGAAAACTTGCATATGATGAGCTTAGGAATAAGGAAGTAGAAATAATAGATGCCACATGCCCGTTTGTCAAGCGTATACATCAAATAGTAGAAGAACACTATACAGAAGGTTATGATATCATTATAATCGGTGAACGGGAGCATCCAGAAGTTAAGGGTATTAATGGCTGGTGTAATGGAGCAGCATATATTCTAAACAGTTATGATGATGTGGATAGACTTTCTCACATTGATAAAGCATGTGTTGTGGCTCAAACCACTATCACACATGAAAAATGGAATAATATCTTGTCCAGACTTAAACATATAGTATCTGATTTAAAAGTATTTGATACTATATGTCATACAACTTTCAAACGTCAAAATGAAACAAAAGAATTAGCAAAAAAAGTTGACGTCATGTTAGTTATAGGAGGACATAATAGTTCAAATACGAAAAAACTATATTCTATTTGCAAAAATTATTGTAAGAAAACCTTTGCTATAGAAACGGCAGAGGAAATAAATAACAAACTTATTAGGTCGGGGGATGTAATAGGCATTACGGCAGGTGCCTCTACTCCTGACTGGATTATCAAGGAGGTAATTGACAAGATGGACCAAATTAACAATCAAAATTCACAAGAAAATACAGTTTCCATGGAGGACTTTGAAAAGACTATGGTATCATTAAGAAATGGTCAAATAGTTAAAGGAGTAGTTTTATCCGTTAACCCTCAAGAAGCCATAGTAAATATTGGATATAAGGCAGATGGTATTATATCTGCTGACGAAGTATTCCTGGAACAGAATCAAACTTTAGAAGATATCATAAAAGTAGGTCAGGAGATAGAAGTAGAGGTAATAAAGATAAACGATGGAGAAGGCAATGTATTGCTTTCTTGCAAGTCTATCCAACAACAAAAAGTGTGGAATGATATACAAAAAGGTTATGAAGCGGGAGTTGAATTTCGAGGCAAATGTACTCAGGCAGTAAAGGGTGGTGTTATTGCTAGTATTAATGGCATTAGAACATTTGTACCCGCTTCCCAATTATCTACAAAATACGTAGAAGATCTGAACACTTTTGTTGGAAAAGAATTAAGACTTAAAATAATAGAACTGGACAAACGACGCAATAGATTGGTAGCCTCACAAAGAATTATCTTAGAGGATGAAGAAGAAGCAAAACGTCAGGCTGTTTGGAATTCACTAAAAGAAGGTGAAAAAATAACCGGTACTGTTAAAAGCATAACCGACTTTGGGGTATTTGTTGATATAGGCGGGATTGATGGTCTTATTCATATCTCTGATCTTTCATGGGGACATGTAAAACATCCCAGTGAAGTACTCAGTGAAAATCAACAGGTAGAGGTTATAGTGTTGTCTTTTGATAAGGAAAAAGGTAGAATTTCCTTGGGTTATAAGCAGACATTGCCACAACCTTGGGAAAATGCAGATAATAAATACCCTGTAGGATCTATAGTAGAAGGAAAGGTAGTAAGAATTACTTCATTTGGTGCTTTTGTTGAATTAGAACCTGGCGTAGATGGTCTTGTTCATATATCACAAATATCCAACAAGCGAATTAATAAGGTAGAAGACGCATTAAAAGTAGGCGATATAATAAATGCAAAAGTATTAGATGTAAAGCCTGAAGATCATAAATTAAGTCTAAGTATAAAAGAAGCAAAAGGGGATAACAATATACAACCTTCAAAACACGATGATAACAGCTCTTCAAAATATAAAAAAGAAGAAATGAAAGTTTCATTAGGAGAATTCTTCCCAGAGCATTAAGAAAAAGGTTGTGGTTTTTTTATTATATGTATAAAAAAACATAAAATAGCCCACAATAATAACGACCTCACAAAATACATTGAGACCCCCTTTACATTAAGTCGTGATTAAGTTCACGGCTTTTTTTTATCTAAAAAATATGTTAAACTAATAAGATATCATAGTATATGTGAGGAGAATATATAAATGCAGTGGTCATATTTAGATTTTATTCAATCAATATTTAAGCTAACTACTATAGATTTATCTAGCTATAAAGAACGCCAAATGAAAAGACGTATTGATGCACTTATTGCTAGATCAGAATACAAAAATTACCATGCTTATTTTAAAGCTTTAGTGGCGAACAAGGAATTGCGCGATGAATTTATGAGTTATATCACCATCAATGTATCAGAATTCTATAGAAATCCTAAACAGTGGGAAGCTTTAGAGAAAGATATTCTACCTAATCTCTTGCAGAAACATGATGAACTCAAAATTTGGAGTGCTGCCTGTTCTACAGGCGAGGAACCTTATTCACTTGCAATGCTTCTTAGTAGATTTATACCTTTGAATCAGATAAAAATTATTGCAACCGATATAGATGCATCAATCCTCCAAAAAGCCAAAGAAGGTTCATATATTGAAAAGAATTTACAAAACTTACCCAAAGAGCTTATTGTCAAATACTTTCATAAACAAGGAGCAGAATATTACATAGATGATAGTATAAAAACATGTGTAGACTTTAGACAACATGATCTTTTAAAGGATGAATACCCAAAAAATTGTCATTTGATAGTCTGTCGCAATGTACTTATATACTTTACAGAAGAAGCAAAATCTAAGATCTATAATAAATTTTATAAATCTCTCCATCCTGAAGGAATATTATTCGTAGGAAGTACGGAACAGATAATATTACCTCAACGTTATAATTTTGTACCTGTGCAATCTTTTTTTTATAAAAAAGCATATGAAATATGAGTAATCCAATAAAAAGGTTTGACTTATAAGTCAAACCTTTTTATTGGTGCGAAAGGGGGGAGTCGAACCCCCATGGTATTGCTACCACTAGAACCTGAATCTAGCGCGTCTGCCAATTCCACCACTTTCGCATGATATAAAATTGGTGGAGGAGGATGGATTCGAACCATCGAAGGCTGCGCCAACAGATTTACAGTCTGCCCCCTTTGGCCGCTCGGGAACTCCTCCATATATAATAATTCATATATAAAAACAAAAAAATGGTGCCTCGGGGCGGAATCGAACCACCGACACGCGGATTTTCAGTCCACTGCTCTACCGACTGAGCTACCGAGGCAAAACTGGCGACCCGGAAGGGGATCGAACCCTCGACCTCTAGCGTGACAGGCTAGCGTTCTAACCAGCTGAACTACCGGGCCAAATAAAAAATGGTGGGCCTTCAGGGACTCGAACCCCGGACCAACCGGTTATGAGCCGGTTGCTCTAACCAACTGAGCTAAAGGCCCTAAAAAAATGGTGACCCCTAGGGGATTCGAACCCCTGATACCGCCGTGAAAGGGCGATGTCTTAACCACTTGACCAAGGGGTCACACTAATGGTCGGGGTGGAGGGACTCGAACCCCCGGCCCCATGCTCCCAAAGCACGTGCGCTACCAAACTGCGCTACACCCCGACGACCAACCTGAATTGTTCAGGCGACGATGTTTAATATACATCATTTTTTTGAAACTGTCAAGTCTATTTTGAAATTTTTTTTATAAAAACCGTTTTTGGTGCATAATAGTCAAAAAATATTGGAAAACTATTATGACACTACAATATATTGGAATATATATACAATATAAAGGAGCAGATAACATGAAAGATCTAAAGCATTATACAATAAGTCAATTTTCTCAAATCATCGGCTACAAACCATATGTTATTAGATTTTATGAAAAAGAATTTGAAATAAAGATTCCACGTACTAAGTCAAATCATAGATATTTTACTCAAAGGGAAATTGATATATTTATGTATATTAAAAACTTACAAGATCAAGGATTTTCAAATGCACAAATAAAAATTATACTTAAAGCACCATATATGTCTGCACAAATAGCTAGTAGTATATTGGATGTGGCAGCTACTAAACAGATATGCTCAAATTTAGATAATGTACAAAATCCATTGTTCTATTCGACTAAATTTGATATAATAAGGCTTATACAATTTATACAAAACTATTGTATAAAGGGAGTGACAAATATGGATATACAAAAAAAATATGATGAAATAAACGGTATATGGGAAGTCTGTCTAACTGGAGAGATTGACATATATAATGCACCGCAACTAAAAGAGTCTTTAATTTCTATGCTCAATCAAAAAAATGCTAGTATAGTATTAGATTGTGAAAAACTTAGATACATAGATAGTACTGGATTAGGCGTCCTTATAAGCATACTTAAAAGAGTCAAGGATTTTGGGGGAGATATTCGTATAAAAAATTTAAAACCCTATATAGCTAAAATTTTTACTATAACAGGTTTGGACAAGATTTTTGCCATTGAAGAATGAGGTGATGATGGTGGATAGTATATTATTAAACATCCCTGCAAAACCTGAATATGTAATGGTGGTTCGTTTAACCACATCAGCAGTTGCATGTAGGGCAGGTTTAAGGGTAGATGAAATAGAAGATTTAAAAGTTGCAGTAGCTGAATCGTGCAATATCCTTATGAATCAAACTAAAAATATAAAACAGCTTAATGTCAATTTTAATACTACTGGAGAAGGGCTTAAAATAGAAATCGGCATAGAAAAGGATTTAGATGACATTGTTGGTAATGATTATAATAACTATGATGAGCAAAACGAGCTGGGAATCTATATAATAACATCACTTATAACTGATGTTAATTTTCATCAAAAAGGAGATATTATTTATTCCATCTCCATGTATAAAAAAAGTGGGGGTCAAACATGTGATGATTGATGGGAATGAAGCAAAAAAACTGCAAAACAGACAGGAAGATGAATTGTTGCAGAAATATTGTGAAACTCGAGATATAAACTTAAGAAATGAACTTATAAAAAAATATCTTTATATAGCTGAGATTGTAGCAAAAAAATTTTCAAATAGAGGAGTAGAATACGATGATCTTTTTCAAGTGGCTTCTTTAGCATTGATAAAAGCATTAGAGCGTTATGACATAAATAGGGGATATAAATTTTCTAGTTTTGCTACTCCTACCGTTGTAGGAGAAGTAAAAAATTATTTTAGGGATAAAAGCAGGGTAATAAGGTTACCTAGAAAAGAAAGTGAATATCTTAAAAAACTTGATGAAGCCACTAGCCATTTATCTTTTAAATTATCTCGTTCTCCCAAGCCTGAAGAAATTGCCGAATATTTAAATATCACTGTAGAAGAAGTATTAGAACTTATGGAATCTAGACATTCTACTAATATTGCATCTTTAGACTATTATATAGATGATGAAGGGGAAACCGATTTAATGTCTGTAATAGGACAAGATGAAACTAGTTATTCAGATATCGAAAATAAGGACTTTATTTCCAGGGTAATGGAAACCCTTGATGATACTGAACGTAAAGTTATATATGAACGCTTTTATAAAGGAAGAAGCCAACGAGCAATTGCTAAGGATATGGGAGTTTCACAAATGTATATATCAAGAATGGAACGTAAAATACTAGAAAAGTTTCGAACTTATCTTAGAAAAGGTTGATGGTACCCATGTTTTATTTTTATACAATAGGTTAAATATATCTTGGAGATATAAATAACGGGAGGTACCATAGGTGAAAATGCTATTTCATAAAAAGGTTGTAGGTTGTAATGCAGTTGTTATACGTAATTTAATCAATGAAATGATAGAATGTATCAAGTGTTGGCATGAACTAGAGGAAGAAGAAGTCTACGAATTTTTATTAATACTTAACGAATTGATAGCAAATGGCATTATTCATGGGAATAACGGAAAATGTGATAAAGCCTTAACCGCTATTATTCAAGAATTGAATAGTAATACTATTAATATATGCATATGCGACGAAGGTAACGGTTTTGACTATAATACTATTATGCAAAGTGATGTAGATTCTACGGATATATTTACTGAAAGTGGACGAGGGCTTAAAATTATTAAGGCTTTATGTGATACTATTAAATTCGATTGTGATGGTAATAATGGTAATAAGATAAGTATCAGTAAATCTATCAAAAGATAATTAATAAATTAGTCATGTATAAATTTTAATTTTCAAAAATTCTAAAAGGATTTTTGAAAATGATAGAGAAATATATAGATAAATAATTATGAGTTAGGATAATATTTTATAGACGGAAGGATTTTTGCTATGGCCAAAGGTCTTAAAATAGGGAGAAGAAATATTAAACCCCGTTTTTTTGTTTTTGTTACGATTATAGGTATATGCATCTATTGGCTATTTGGTTTATCATCATCTAGACCCACGGAATATGCGTCTGTAGAATATGGAAGTATTACTACTGAAAACAAAAGTCATGCTCTTATAGTTAGGAATGAACAGATACATACTGCACCAATATATGGAAAAGTACTATTCCATGTAGATGAAAATCAAATGGTAAAAAACGGAGATGTATTAGCTACCATATATAAATCAAATTATCAAGAGGAAGTAGTTTATCAATTATATAATGTACAAGAAAAAATTATAAATTATCAGGAACAAAATATTATAGATAAGATAAATGATAAAGATTTAGATAAGGTACAAGAAGATATAAATAATATTATCTATGACATTCAAGAGAATATTAGAGATACTAATATGAAACAAATGGACAACAAAGAAAGAAATGTGAGATTATTATTAGAACAGCGAAAGGAAATAATTGACAAAAAGGGCAATTCAGATGAATATCTAAAAAATTTGTATGATGAACAAAATAAATTGACTGAGCAGATAAAAGACTGGAAACTAGATATAGTATCTCCAGCCTCAGGGTTGGTCAGCTTTTATATCGATGGTTTAGAACAAATATTGAATTTTGATTCTTTAGATGAAATAACAACAGAAAGCTATCAGGAATTGCTACAATATCAGGCTCCATCCAAAGACCAGGGTCAAAATCAGAACCAGGCTAAAGCAAACCAACCTTTTTTTCGCATTGTAGATACTAATAAATGGTATATTATATGTGAATTACCTTCATCCCCCTTTTTTTATAAAATAAATGACGATGTCTCAATAGGCTTTTCAGAGATACCGGTAAAAGATACAAATGCTAAAATAGTAAAACTAGTAGATGGAGACACACAAGGGAAACTTATGGTATTGGAGTTGGGGAATGATATACAAAATGTAATTAATGTAAGAAATACCAAAGTAAATATAAGCAAAAAATTTGAAGGTTTAAAAGTGCCTAAATCAGCTATTATCAAATATAAGGGTAAAGAAGGAGTGACGAAATTAAAAAACGGTGAAAAAAAATTTATAGAAATAAAAATTGTCGCATATGATGATAAATATGCTATAATAGAACATAATGATCAATATGAAAAATTAAATGTCAATGATCAAATACAGCTGCGTTAATATTATGTATTTTGTTAAGAGGTGGACTTCTAATATGGACATTAAAGAGAATATTATATCAGTAAAAGATAGAATGGCTAGAGCTGCTATAAAAACAGGAAGAAATTTAGAAGATATTACGCTAGTAGCTGTTACTAAAACGGTAATACCTGCCAGAATAGATGAAGCCATTGAATCTGGTATAAGACATATAGGAGAAAATAGAGTTCAAGAAATCAGAAGTAAATATCCATATATAAAAAATAGAGTAAAATGGCATCTTATTGGTAGTTTACAAACCAATAAGGTAAAATATATAATAGATAAAGTAGATATTATACATTCTTTAGACAGATTGTCATTGGCAAAAGAAATAGATAAAAGGGCATCAATGAATGGTATAGTATTGCCAGTTTTGATACAGATAAATGTATCAAAAGAATCTACAAAATCTGGTATATACATAGAAGAATTGGATGATTTTTTAGACCAAATACAGCAATTTGAGCATATAAGGGTAAAAGGTCTGATGACTATAGCCCCTTTACTGGATAACGCAGAAAAGACACGTCCTTATTTTGCTAAGTTAAAGGAAATATATGAAGACATTAAACTACGCCAATATAGCAATGTAACTATGGAATATCTATCGATGGGTATGACAAATGACTTTGAAATAGCAATAGAAGAAGGTGCAAATATAGTGCGGATTGGTAGAGCTATATTTGGTGAACGATAATCAAAAGGAGGAATATAAAATATGGCAGGTAAAATGTTTGATAAATTCTTGAATATTATTGGTTTGGAAGAAAGCATAATGGATGAAGATGAAGATATGTTTCTAGAAGAACAAAATAATAATATGGATGATGATTTTGACGAGCCAATCATCAAAACTAAACAGAAAAAAGGTAAGGTGGTTAATATTCATAGTGCATCATATGTAAAAGTTATAGTATATCAACCTTTTTCCTATGATGATACCCAAACAATAATAGATAATTTAAAATCGCGCAAACCTGTTATCGTAAATTTAGAGGCACTGGATATCGATTTAGCACAAAGAGTACTAGATTTTATGAGTGGTGCAGTATATGCTCTTGACGGAACCATCCATAAAGTTTCAAAGGGTATTTTTGTGTTAGCACCTAGTAATGTAGACATTAGTGGAAATATACCTGAAGAATTAAAAGGTAAAAGTTTTTTCACCCTTACAAATAATAAAGAAAAAGGGATGGAATAGGAGGCATTATTGATTTGGCTAGTCAAGTTATAGCGGGACTTTTGAAAGGGATTGTGTTATTTTTGGATATTATATGCTGGCTTATAGTAATAGGGGCTTTGTTATCTTGGTTTATAGATCCGACTCATCCAATTCGTACCTTTATAACACGTATTACAGAGCCTTTTGTAGCACCTTTTAGGCCACTTTCAGATAAAATTAATTCTTCAGGATTACCTATAGATTTTTCCCCATTGTTTACATACTTATTCCTTACTATTATCATACAATTATTGCAGAGATTAATAATTGTAGTATAATAGGATGGTAGCATATGGCTTATAAGGATACAAAATATTTATTGGCAAATGTAGAAGATCTTATTTTTAGTGTTCAAAAAAGTAAAACTGAAAGAGTTACTTCATTTTTTGACCCGGCACAACAACAATTAGTTGAGGATATTGTGAAACAGTACAATGGCATAAAATATGATAAATTTGGTGGGTATGGCGATGCAGAGCGTTTGATGTTCTATATATATCCATTTACTAAAGAGATAGATCAAAAAAAATGGTATAATGCCATCAAGGTTGTAAAAGTTACTTGGAATGCTAAATATTATAGAGTTAGTCATAGAGATATCCTAGGTGCTATAATGGGATTAGGTATACAGAGGCATAAAATAGGGGATATTATTATTCAATCTGATATTGGATATGTGTTTACCTTAGGCAATATAGCCCCTTTTATATTTTCAAATTTGATATATATCGGTAAGGCTAGTGTAAACACGGAAATATGTAACTATGACCAGATATACATTGACCCTCCAAAAATAAAACTCATAAAAGCCACTGTTTCTACTCTTAGATTGGATAGTATTGCTAGTGCAGGATTTGGTATATCAAGGAATAAGATGGTTCCTACTATTAGATCTGGAGCTGTAAAAGTAAATTGGACAGAGGTAGATAAACCAAATTTTGTGCTTAAAGAAGATGATATGATATCAGTTCAACATATGGGGCGTATTAGATTAGCCGAAATAGGTAACTTTACTAAGAAACAACGGATTAATGTAACAATAGAAAGATTTATATAAGGGAGGAGAAAATCATATGCCGTTGACACCTATGGATATACATAATAAAGAGTTTACCAGATCTTTTCGAGGTTACAACGAAGATGAAGTTGACGAATTTTTGGATTTGATTATCGACGAATTTGAGAAGATGTATAAGGAAAATCTTAACTTTAAAGATAAAATAAATACAATGTCCGATCAAATAGCCAACTATAAAACCATAGAAAATACTTTGAAAGAAACTTTGGTAACAGCCCAAAAAACTGCTGAAGATGTAAATGCAAATGCTGAAAAAAAGGCAGAGCTTATTATAAAGGAAGCTCAAACTCAAGCTGAAAAGATTATCCAAGAAGCAAATAATCAGATAATAGATATAAAGAAAGAATACCAAAATTCTTGTAAAGAATTTCAAATTTTTAAAAATAAGTTTAAAACCCTTCTTGAAACCCAGCTCGATATGATAGAGCAAAATTCCGATTTATTTATAGATGAAAATTTAGAATAAGCTTTTTAAAAGGGAATATACTAAAGAGTATATTCCCTTTATTGTGCTTAAATATAAATAGGATAGATCATTTTAGAGAGGTATAGATATTATGGAAGATCATAACGATGATCGTCAGTATGCATATATCCAGAAATTAGAGGAAGCAGCTCGAACACTAGAAAAAATGAAATTTGGAGATTACGTAGAATACCTTAAAAACACAAAAAGGATGTTAATCACCAATTTTGTAGCAGGTTTATCTAGAGGATTTGGTATGGCTATTGGATTTACTCTATTAGGTGCAGTAGCTTTTTATTTTTTAAGCAAATTAGCCAGCAAAAATCTGCCGATTATAGGTAATTTCATAACTGAAATAGTAAAAATTGTACAAAATAATCTTTAGAAAGGATAAGCATAAAATGAAAGATTACCAACTTAAATATCTTAAAAGTCAGTTAACGGAAGAGAAGACGGAATGTGAAAATGCCTTGAAGGACAATAAAGAGCTAAATACCGGTACTTTACTTGCGGCAAATGAAATGGAATTATCATTATATGATAATCATCCTGCAGATACAGCTAGTGAAACTTTTGAAATGGAAAAGCAAATAGCTATAAAAAGGCATTATGAAAAACGTATGGCAGATATAAAGCATGCATTAGATAAAATAGATAGAAATATCTATGGAACATGTGAGATGTGTGGTAAAGATATCGATTTTGAACGTTTAGAAGCATTACCTACATCAAAACTTTGTATAAAATGTGAAAAAGATATTAACATACCAATAAGGGATATGCAAAATACCGATAGACCAGTTGAAGAAGATGTTTTAAAGCCTCCTTTTTACAGAACAGATACCGATGGTCATGATTATGTAGGATATGATGGTGAAGATGCATGGCAGGATGTGGCAAAGTATAATAAGACACCTAATTACGCATTAGATTGGTATGATAATAATTTTTATGATGAGCATGAAAAGTTAAAGGACGTCCCAGAGTCAATAGAAGATATTAGTAATGAAGAATATAAGTCTCAGCTTCCAGAATAGATTAATTGCCCCAATATTGGGGCAATTGTTAGCGTAAAATTACCGTAGGGATTTAGAGTAATAAATTACCAATAGAATTGAAAAGAAGATGCCATCCTGTTAAAATATTAGTCGAATAAACAAATAACTTAACGAAAGGATGACATCTTCTATG
>NZ_RXHQ01000035.1 GCF_004138105.1 Xylanivirga thermophila
CTGTGGCCTTATGCGGTATTAGCAAGTGTTTCCACCTGTTATCCCCCTGTACAAGGCAGGTTGCTCACGCGTTACTCACCCGTCCGCCGCTAGGTTTAAGGTGTTAGCAAGCTAACTCCCTATCCCTCGCTCGACTTGCATGTGTTAGGCACGCCGCCAGCGTTCGTCCTGAGCCAGGATCAAACTCTCAATTTAAAAGTTTATCCTTAACTCATAAGAATCGACTTATGGCTGTTTTTTTCTTTGCACTGTCTAGTTTTCAAGGTCCAATTTCCTGCCGCCATCAAAATGATGACTTTACTATCTTAGCAAACTGTTCGATTTTTGTCAACACCTTTTTTTATTTTGGTATCGGCCGTTCATCAAACAGCTTAATTATAATAGCACGTCTTTTATACTCTGTCAACATTAATCTTAAAAAAAATCTACAATTCGTAATATAAATTATACTTATATAAAACTTACACTACTTAAAGGAGCATAGCGAGCATACTATTAAGCTTGTACTATACCCCTATGTGATCTTCAATCTTATATTGTTTATATTATATCAAATTATAAATTAGAGTTTTTAAAACATTGCTAAAGATTTTATAAATGCTTATTTAAAAAATCTCTTGAACTTTTCTACCTTTAGTATACAAGCTATATCCTCTATAAAATCACAATTTTCTATTGCCTTTAATGCTGCATCAAGATTGGTTCGTTCCACCTTGTGGGTAACAAAAACCAATGGAACCGATTTTTCACCATGTCCCTGTTGTACTACCGATGCAAGGCTTATGCCATATTTACCAAAGGTAGTACTTATCATACCTAAAACGCCCGGTTCATCGGCTACCTGAAAACGAATATAGTACTCACCTTTTCCTTCTCCAACCGCTTCAAGATCTCCATTATATTTTCGTCTTTTAATCACCCTATCATTATTTTCATCCATATCATCTATAATATACATTATATCGGAAAGTACTGCACTGCCTGTAGGAAGAGAACCTGCCCCCTTCCCATACAGCATTAAATCTCCTACTGCATCTCCCCTTATAAATAGGGCATTAAATTCATCGCTTACTGCTGCTAAAGGATGATTAGAAGGTACCAGTGCTGGATGTACATATAGCTCAAGCTTTTTATCAACCTTTTTTACCTTGGATAGAAGCTTTACAGTATAACCCAATTGCCTCGCATATTCTATTTCCATTTCAGTAACATTGGTAATACCATGGGTCGGAATTTTCTCTGGGGATACCTGTACTCCAAACGCAATAGATGTAAGTATGGAAAGTTTAAATGCCGCATCCTCTCCTTCAATATCCGATGATGGATCCGCTTCAGCATATCCCATATCTTGGGCTTGTTTTAGAGCCTCATCAAAGCTCATACCACGAGTGGTCATCTGGGTTAGTATATAATTTGTAGTACCATTTATGATTCCAGTTATTTCTTCTATATTATTCGCCGCTAAATCCTTATTAAGGGTGTTTATTATAGGTATACCACCTGCTACGCTGGCTTCGTATCTAAGCTCCCGCCCAGCCTCATTGGCAAGATGCAAAAGTTCTCTTCCCCTAGTAGCCATAACAGCCTTGTTTGCAGTGACTACATGCTTACCATTTTTAAGGCTTTCTTTGATATATTGAAATGCCGGCTGTATACCACCCATTAGCTCCACCACAATATCTATATCATCATCTGAAATTATCTCATCAATATTGTCTGTAAAAATACCATCCGGTACATCTATACTACGTTTTTTGTTTATATCTCTAACTAAAATCTTTTTTATTTCAACTTTGCGCCCAAGTATGCAATCCACCTTTGAGCCATTGTTCATTAGTATCTCCCATACTCCCATGCCTACATTGCCAAATCCCAAAATAGCTATATGTACATCTTTCATTTTAACCACCTAACCATCCTTTGTATATTTATACATCATTAATATATAGCAATATTATAATAGAAGAAAAGTTTTTAGGCAATAACCAATCTCATAAATCTCCTCTTCCCCACCTTAAGCACATCATTGTGCCTTATGAATACATCTTTGTGTCCTCTCACGGTTATGCCATTTATTTTGACACCACCTTGGGATATAATACGCCTGCCTTCGCTGGTACTGGAAACCAAACCTGCCATAACCATAAGCTTTGACATATCTACACTCCCATTTGTCATAATCTCCTTTGGCACTTCAAATACGGGCATATTAGCAGGAAGCTCTTTCCTTTGAACTACCATCTTAAAATATTCCTCCGCCTTCAATGCCTTATCCATATCATGATATAAGGATACTATCTCCCTCGCCAACTGCATCTTAACATCCATGGGATTTATGTTATGCCTACTCAATAACATTTTTTTATATACCAATTCATCCGGATGGATGTCCGTAGCCAATTCAAAATATTTGATAATAAGCTCATCTGGTATTGACATAACCTTGCCATACATATCTTCTGGCAATTCATCAATACCTATATAGTTGCCAAAGCTTTTACTCATTTTTTTCTCACCATCTATACCTTCCAATATGGGCATAAATATGGCTACCTGACTATCCTGTCCCAAATCCCTTTGTAGGCTTCTGCCCATAAGTATATTAAATTTCTGCTCTGTACCACCTAGTTCAATATCTGCATTTAATACCACCGAATCATATCCCTGTATAATCGGATAGAAAAATTCATGCATGGATATAGGCTCATGGGCTTCAAAGCGTCCCTTAAAATCCTCCCTCTCCATTATCTTAGCTACTGTACATTTAGATGATAATTCTATTACATCATGAAAACTCAACTTATCAAGCCACTCGCTGTTAAACCTTATTTCTGTCTTTTCCCTATCCAATATCTTAAACATCTGTTCCTTGTATGTTTTTGCATTTTTCATAACCTCTGCTCTAGATAATTGTTTTCTAGCCGTTGATCTACCGGTGGGATCCCCTATCATGCCGGTAAAATCACCTATGACTATAACCGCCCTATGCCCTAGATCCTGCATTTGTCTTATCTTCCTTAGCACCACGCTATGCCCTAAATGTATATCCGGCGCCGTAGGATCCAGACCAAGCTTTATAGTAAGGGGGCGCTCCTCTTTTTTAGCCTTATACAGCTTATTTTCAAGCTCTTCCAAAGATATTATCTCTTCTACACCTTTTAATATTATACTTAATTGCTCATCTACAGCTAACATGATGATCCTCCTTTTTATAAAATCAAAAAAGCCCCCATCCTCCATTTAAGAGGACGAGAGCTTATATCCCGTGTTACCACCCCAGATTTATCGACACCTCACGATGCCAACCTTATCAAGTACGACGCAAAAGCGTTTATACTTTAGCACTATAACGGGTGCAGGTTTCCGGCAACAGCCTACTTGGCATAAGGCCTTTTGGTGTGCAACTCAGAGATGTATTCAGAATACCATTCCTTGCCCCTCTCACCTACCGGGAACTCTCTGTAAGGACCATTGGCCTTCCTACTCTTTCTCATCACAGTCTTTATACGTTTTTTATATTATACATTGCATATATGAATAATGTCAATGTACAAAAAAATAATAGCTGTTCATTAAATATTCCTCGTTATATTTTTTAGCTAATCTGTATAAATACCTCTTTAGGCTATCAACACCCCCGCCTTCCATATATTTTTCAAGTCTCTTAAAAAATTCTCTTTTTTCAGTATCCGTTGCAATATCCTTAAAATATCCCCATATATGAAGAGCTGCATTCTTTTGTGCACCCATATCCTCCGGCATTTTTATAGCTTCGTCTATTTCTGCATAAAACCTCATAGGAGAGATGCTATCCTGCTTTAATATTTCCCGTATATTGTTATATTTTCTATGACTGAAGCTGAGAACTAGATACTTATATCTAGCCCACTCCTCCTCCAATACTTTTTTAGGTATGGAAGGGGATGTAAGATTTATGCATTTTAATGCCGACAGATTTTTATCCTTTACCTCGAGCATTATATCCACATCATCCAACCCATTATCCACAAGTCCATTATAAAACTTGATAAACTCAGCAGTATCTATGGTCTTAGAATGATATCCACTTCTACCGTCCCTATCCTGTTGGGAATAGTGTATCTTCTGCCTGCCATCTTCATTATGCCATGTACTTGAGCATATCCTTATCCAATCATATAATCCCCTATTATCATCTGCATTTATACTATGATGCAAAGTATCCAATACCACTGGGGTGCCCGTATTATATGATAACCCTAATACCTCTCCTATGTTGTAGTTTCTTTCATCATTTTCTATGACCAATCGTTCTTTTACTTCTTGGGGCAATTTATAAAAGTTATTTTGAAATCGATCCATAGCAAGATTCTTATCCCCATATACCCCGCCTACATGAAGTATAAGCTTGTGGGTGTTATCAAGTCCCATACACTCTAAAAGCCTGTTATGGTATTTAAGCTCTTCAATAGCCCTTTTTACCACATCACCATCTGGAGAGTTTATCACTGTATATTGTCCGGGATGTACTGATACCCTCATACCGCTATTTTTTATCTTTACTCCTATGGCATTTAATATATCATAATAATCCTCCCACCATTCTATATTATTTACCTGATGGGTGGCGAAGGGGATTATATCGGAGCTTATTCGATACAGCATTATATTATTTTCAATGTTATAATCTATTATATTCGACAGGGCGGCAAGATTTGCTTGGGTAATACTTCGCAATCTATCTTCAGTAGCATTTTTAAGCAGGCATCTGCTCATTTTGGTATCCTCCCGCCCTAACAATATACACGCATACCCTATGGACATATTATTTATCCTCCATATTTTGATTTTCCGCATAACTCTATAATACCATTCCATTTTGTATTCTAAACGTAAAATGACAAAATTACTATAAATACTTTATTTTTGATTATCATAAAAATAAAAGGTTATATATATTAATAGGAGTTAAAATAGAAGAGGGTGGATTATTTGAAATACGTAATATTAGGAAACAGTGCAGCAGGATTTTTTGCCGCTACTAAGCTAAGAGATATATGTGAAGATGATGAAATAGTAGTAATATCCAGGGAAAACACCCCTGTTTATTCAAAGATCATGCTTCCCTATTACATAGGTAACGAGATTACAAGGGACAAACTTTTCTTAAAAGATAAGAACTTTTATGATAAAAAGCATATAAAGCTTGTATTAGATAAAAACATTATGGCCATAGATACGGAAAAAAATATTATAATAGGAGAAGACGGCTGGAGTATGGCATATGATAAGCTTCTTATTGCTACAGGTGGCAGACCTTTTATACCACCAATAGATGGTATTGATAAGGTAGAGTTTTTTACTATAAACTCCATAGAAGATGCCGATCGAATAAAAGGCTGTGCCCAAACAGGCGGGAGAGCTATAGTGCTTGGAAGCGGGCTTACAGGTATCGAAATGTCTATAGCCCTATCTAATCTGGGCATGCATGTTACAATGCTTGAAATGGGAGATAGAATACTTCCTATGCAGCTAGATAATGATGCATCTAATATAATGGAGACGCAACTTAAAAAGCTTGGTATCTCCACCATGCTAAAAAATACCATACATAAGGTATACATAACTGATGAAGGCATAAAGAGAGCAGAACTTATGGATGGACAACAATTAGAATTCGATTTGTTACTCCTTGCAATAGGCACAAGACCAGATCTATCCATTATAGAAGGCACCTCAATTAAGCATAATAGAGGTATTCTGGTAAATGAATATATGGAGACATCAATAAAAAATATATATGCTGCCGGCGACATAGCTGAGATTAAATCGGATAAAAATGAAGGATATGTCTCAAGTTACATATGGCCAAATGCAATGGCTCAGGGAAGGTGCGCTGCCTCCAACATGGCTGGTAATCATGAGAGTTTTGATGGGGCAGCTTTTCAAAATGTAGTTCAAATACGAAATATGGACTTTTACTCCATGGGACTTATAAACCCAAATGATGATGGATATGACATCTTGATAAACTACGATAAAAACAATGGTATATACAAAAAAATAGTCATAAAGGATAATGCAATACTTGGCATGGTAATGCTAGGTGATACACTTCACACCACCGAAATATCGAATATTATAAAAAACAACAGGCAGGTATCAAAAGAACAGTTAGATACCTACCTCAGTATCCGATGATTCTTTTGATAAGCGCTCTATGCGCTTTTTATTTTTTATATAGAGTACCATATCGGTGGATACCATTATAGCATTTAATATATATAGGTATATAACAGCATCATAGCTATAAAATAGCTTGTGTAGTATACCTGATATATAGCCCATAACCAATATCATGAGGAAGGCAAAACTCTTGCCTTCTATTGACTTTGATTTATATGACTTATATATGGAAAATGGCCATGCTGCACCAAAGCACCCTAGCATAATAATCTCAAATATACTCATTCTAAGTTCCTCCAATCTCTAAAATAAGCCACGAATAATAAGGAGCACTCCAAATACTATTAGGGGAATACCAAATATGGCCCCTGCAATACTTATTGTAAATATAACTCCTACAAATACAAATATGGCACCTAATATAATAGCTACCACCCTACCTGTGAATTTTAAAATAAAGGTAAAAAAGCTCCATATGGCAGTCCATATACCAGCAATAGGCCAAAACATTATCCCCACCACCTTTCCCTTTTTTAATTTTAAAGTTCTTTTCCTATTCTATCATATTATAGCGTTTTTATATAGTTGACTAATTATAAAAGACACGGCAAAAGCATGAATACATTACTTCTAATTCCCTCACTTGAGGATTTTTTTAAATGCCAGTACAGCATTTATATAAAGCAATGAGTATACATTGTAAGAATTGGATCAATAACATCCATTACTCGATCAATTATATGCAAATTCGGTATAAAGTTTAAATATCCTCATTACTATTGATGCAGCTCGTTCATCTATTACTAAAAGGTACTTTTGTAATTAGTCCAGTCTCTTTTTGTCTAATCTCAAAGTTTGCTTTGATTTTTCTTGATAAGTCTTTTAAGCATCCCTTATTATACCAAAATATCAGTAGATTTTGATATAATAAGGGATACTTTACAAAAGTTATTGTTTCACACGCTGCGCCCATAAAAATAAAAAAGACAGCTGAGTAGCTATCTTTTTGTTTTACATGATGTAATTTCTTGATCCTTATACTATCTAGAAATTCAGGAAAGTTTATTTCGGGATCTTTTTATTCTGGACAGGAATTGAGAAGATTTGCTCCCTATTCTCATCTATATACTCAACTTTTATTATTATCTGATTGTTCTCAATGCAATAGTCTGGGCAAAAAATACTGAAATCCGCACTATAGCCAAAAAAACAGTCTCTCGCAAAGGGAGCAACTAAGGAATCATCAATTCGCTTTTTGATATTGTTGTCGAGGCCCGTTTGTTGATCACTTACGACATGCAGTTTATATCTCTCATTGATTTCATGATTTCTGCTGAACAGACCAATCCACGCATAATAATCGCTCGCTCCGTAACAAGCTACAATCCATGTGTTTTTATCAATTTTCTGAATATCGTTACTAGAGAAAGCAATAGGCTCTGAATGTTCAAGGCTGTTTAATAATACCTCATCAACGGGACGATAGTTCGATAAATGCTTCCTATAGCCCGAATTGGGATCACTAGCTTCTTTATACCATTCATCAAATGATCCAAAGCGCCTTTTATATTTTCTTGCCTCAATTTTTGGAGCAAGAGAATATAGAAAAACAATTAATATTATCACAACGCCTACTGTTAATAAAAACGTCCATTTTTTTGTTTAAACATATTCTTTTCACCTTCATTTATTCTGCAAATACAGTCTTCTAATTGAGAATATCTCATTTCACTTTTCATTTACATTTCTATATATAAATAATAGGATTTGAATCTATTATATTCTGAGCCCCAAAAGGATTAATATATAATCCCCCATCTTCTTCAAAAACAGTAACATTATACAATCCAGCTTTTTTAAAAGCTTTCTCTAATTCTACGCTTGTTGCACCTCCGTTCTTTATAACGATATCATCAATTAAAGTTTCTTCTTCAGCAGATAAGCATTCTTCCTGGGTATTAAAATAATCGTCATCATAAGAACGCCTAGTAATTACTCCTTCTTTTAATTCAGTATATTGAACAACCCCATTTTCATCGAGATATGCATATTCTAAAGTGCCATCAACATTTTCAAGTAAGTATATCGTAATGTTTTCTAAACTTGACATTTTCCAAGTTCCAACACCTTCTTCGAAACGTTCCTCTATAGTTACAGAATTATTAAAAATGAAGTCACTATCTAATGAACTTGCAAAAACATTTATTGGTTGCACTACCAACGCCAGAGCTACAAGTATAGTGCAAATAAGTTTTTTCATGGCTTACTTCTTAAAGTATTATAAGTAAACATAATTTTCCCCAAAATACAATTAGATTTAATAATAGACGGAATAATTAACTTATTAACCCTCATTTCTATATTTAGCTGCATATAGAAGTATGATGTATTGTGTGTATGTAACACTATTACATATATACCATATACTATTAATTCATCAAAATCAAGAGTAATTTATTTTTTCTTCGCGGCAAAAGTATGAATACATTTCCTTCTAATTCCCTCACTTGAGGATTTTTTTAAATGCCAGTGCAACTCCTTACTCATAGTTTTTGACCTCACTCTTTATTATTTTCTATGAACATTAGCCTACTATATATGTTTAGCTGTAATTTATTCCATGATAAAATATTCGTCCATGCTTTGCTATGTTATAAAAGGCAAAAATTTTGGGTAAAATGCTTTACAAATATGTTTTTTTTGCATACAATTAATATTAAATGAATTTTAAATGATATTTTGTCAAAAGCGATGACGGAGAAGAGTAGGAAGCCTTAAAAGTACAGCGAATCGGAAATGGTGAAAGCCCGATCTTGTTTAGACTACCGAAAATCACTCCTAAGCTGCAGTCTGAAATAAAAGTAGGATGGGCCGCTATCCCAGCGTTATCAGGGATGTGCAAAGAATTATTTTGTACATTTTGAGAGGGCATTTTTATGCCAAATCAGGTGGTACCACGAAAGCAACCTTTCGTCCTGCATAGGATGGAAGGTTTTTTTTATAAGGAATGGAGGTATTTAGATGTATGAAAAGGTATCGACAGATCTAAATTTTGTCGATCGTGAACAGGAAGTATTGGATTTCTGGGAACGGAATGATATATTTCAAAAAAGCGTTAAGCTAAGACAAGGTAGACCGGAATTTACATTCTATGACGGTCCCCCTACTGCTAATGGCAAACCCCATATAGGGCACATACTAACTAGAGTGATGAAAGACATAATTCCAAGGTATAAGACCATGAAGGGGTATAATGTGCTTAGGAAAGCAGGTTGGGATACCCATGGACTGCCAGTGGAACTGGAAGTCGAGAAGATGCTTGGCATAGATGGTAAACCAGAAATTGAAAAATACGGCATAGAACCATTTATAAAGGAATGTAAAAAAAGCGTATGGAAATATAAGGGTGAATGGGAGAGGATGAGCGACCGTGTAGGCTTCTGGGTTGATATGGATGATCCTTATATTACCTATGACAACAACTATATTGAATCTGTATGGTGGGCCCTTAAAGAAATTTGGGATAAAGATCTAATATACAAAGGACACAAGATAGTGCCATACTGCCCCAGATGTGGTACTTCCCTCTCCAGCCATGAAGTAGCACAGGGATATAAGGATGTAAATGAGCCATCCATATACGTAAAGTTCAAAGTAAAGGATGAGGACAACTTATATCTAATGGCTTGGACCACCACTCCATGGACGCTCCCATCAAACGTTGCATTAACGGTTAATCCTAATGAAACATACATCAAGGCAAGGCAGGGAGATGATGTATGTATCCTGGCAGAAGCATTGGCAAAGGATGTATTAGGTGAAGATTTTGAAATAGTGGATAGGTTCATGGGTAAAGACTTAAAGGGTATGGAATATATACCGCTATTTGATTTTGCAAAGCCTGAAAAAAAGGCATATTATGTAGTAACTGGAGATTTTGTTACCCTTACAGATGGTACTGGCATAGTCCACACAGCTCCCGCCTTTGGTGAAGATGACGCTAGGGTAGGACGGGAAAATGACCTGCCATTTGTGCAGCTGGTAAATGAACAAGGAAAGTTTGTAGATGCAGTAGAACCATGGAAGGGTGTATTCGTAAAGGATGCAGATCCCCTTATCATAAAGGATCTTGAAAAAAGAGGACTTTTGCATAAGATAGAGGATTATGAGCACTCCTATCCCTTCTGCTGGCGTTGTGATACTCCTCTTTTATATTATGCACGGGACACCTGGTTTATAAGAATGACAGAGCTTAGGGACAATCTCTTAAAGAACAATAACACTGTAAACTGGCTGCCTGATAATATAAAGGAAGGACGATTTGGAAACTTCCTTGATAATGTTGTGGATTGGGGCTTAAGCCGTGAAAGATATTGGGGTACTCCCCTACCCATATGGGAGTGCGAATGCGGTCACAGGCATATGATAGGCAGCATAGCAGAGCTCAAGGAAATGGGTGAAAATGTACCAGATGCCATAGAACTTCATAGACCATATATAGATAATATATTCATAAAATGCCCCAAGTGTGGAGGCAATATGAAGAGGGTTCCAGAGGTTATAGACTGCTGGTTCGATTCAGGTTCTATGCCATTTGCACAATGGCACTATCCATTTGAAAATAAGGAGATCTTTGAAAACAGATATCCTGCTGACTTTATAAGTGAAGCAATCGATCAAACCAGGGGCTGGTTTTACACACTAATGGCCATCTCCACATTGTTGTTTGATAAAGCACCTTATAAAAATGTCATAGTGCTAGGCCATGTGCAAGACAAAGACGGTCAAAAGATGAGTAAACACAAAGGCAATGTTGTAGATCCATGGGATGTACTCGATAAACAAGGAGCCGATGCAGTAAGATGGTATTTCTATACCAGTAGTGCACCATGGCTGCCCAGCCGGTTCTACCCTGAAGCAGTAAGTGAAGCTCAAAGAAAATTCATGGGTACATTATGGAATACCTATGCATTCTTTGTGCTGTATGCCAATATAGATAACTTTAATCCAAAGGATTATAAGTTGGAATACGACAAGCTAGAAGTTATAGATAAATGGATACTCTCAAGGCTCAACTCCCTAATAGAATATGTAGAGCAAAATCTTGATAACTATCGCATCACCGAACCTGCTAGGGCTATACAGAGTTTTGTGGACGATCTAAGTAACTGGTATGTAAGAAGGAGCAGAGAGCGTTTCTGGGCATCTGATATGCCACAGGATAAGATAAATGCATTTATGACCCTCTATACGGTGCTAGAAACTTTGGCAAGACTTACCGCCCCCTTCGTACCATTTGTAGCAGAAAAGATGTATCAAAATCTGGTGAAGACCATAGACAAAACTGCACCTGAGAGCGTGCACCTATGTGATTTTCCAGAAGCCAACAAAGAGTTCATAGATAAAGAACTAGAAAAGAACATGGACTATGTGCTAAAGCTGGTAGTAGAAGGTCGAGCCTGCCGAAACAAGGCCAATATAAAGAACCGTCAACCCATAGGCACCATGTATGTAAAAGCCGATATGGAGCTACCTGATATGTTTAAAGCGCTGGTTGCAGATGAACTCAATATAAAAAAGATAGTATTTACAGATGATGTATCTGCCTTTTCCACCTATCTCTTTAAGCCACAGCTAAAGACGGTAGGTCCGAAATATGGAAAATTGGTACCTAAGATCAGAGAAGCACTAGTTTCTTCTGACGGTAAT
Organism: Xylanivirga thermophila; assembly: GCF_004138105.1. Taxonomy (NCBI): domain Bacteria; kingdom Bacillati; phylum Bacillota; class Clostridia; order Caldicoprobacterales; family Xylanivirgaceae; genus Xylanivirga; species Xylanivirga thermophila. Next base: position 11,875 of record NZ_RXHQ01000035.1, read on the forward strand.
GAATTAATGGCTAGATTCAAAAAAGATGGCAAGATAGAGCTCCAAGTAGAAGACCAAAATGTGGAATTGGCCATAGACGATGTGCTATATGAATGTATAGATGCGGAAGGCATGATAGCCGAATCCGACTATGATATCACCGTAGTTTTGGATACCAACCTGACTCCAGAACTTATAGAAGAAGGATTTGTCAGGGAGATAATAAGCAAGATCCAGACTATGCGTAAAGAAGCGGATTTTGATATACTTGATAATATATATGTATATTATACCGGTAACGATAGGATAGCCGATATAATGACAAATAATAAAGAAGAAATAAAAAAGGAGGTGCTTGGAAAAGACCTTATTGGTCAGGCGGGAGAAGGTTATACCAAAGAATGGAATATAAATGGAGAGCATGTAACCTTTACCGTAAAAAAAGCGTAAAAAAATAGCCTGTAGGATTAAAATCCTACAGGCTATTTTTTTATATAGACACATAATTATATACTATCTATAGTTTCTATTATTCCTCTGTTGTTTTCTTGCTTTTCTGCAAGCTGGGCATCTCTGAGGCTCGTTCTCAAAACCTTTTTCTTTGTAGAACTCCTGCTCACCTTCAGTAAATACAAACTCAGCTCCGCAATCCTTGCATACTATTGTCTTATCTGCCATTTCAACAATCCTCCTTTTCCTGAATATTCAATTAAGATCTTAACCGATTAACAATAAACACTCCCTTGAAAAAAGAGGATATGTTGTTTCTCATGTTAAATCTTACATACAAATCGTATTATAGCATATTGAATATCAATATGCAAACTTTTTTTGCCAGTATCTAAAACATACTCAGTTGCTCTACATCTCCCAGTCTTGCCAGCACTTGAGGATCCTTGTCTTTAAAAAAAGCATATTTTATTTCCTTATCTTTAGTAAATATTTGTGTTTCATTATCCTTGGACGGACGCAGTCTGCAGCTATAAACTACGGGAAAGAAATCTCTTATATACTTTCCTTCACCATGAGCAGTCAGTGCTATTATTTGAAACCCTAACTGTTCAGCTATAAAAAATACTGGGTCTAATACATGATCACTGGAAGCTTTACCAAATGGATTATCCAAAATAACAGTACGATATCTTTTTTGATTAGAAGAGATGTCTTGACTTTTTTCTGCAAGATAATTTAATATACCCAAGAATAGTGTCATATTTTTACTCCATTTTTCTCCTCCAGACCAACGATTAGATTTTTCCCAGGATATGGGCATACTATTTATCTTTCCATCATTTGTTACCTTCCTACATTTGACCTTTATTCGTTCATTACCCATCACAATTCTAAGCAATTCTTTACCTTGAAATTTTTCTTCTATATATTTTCTTATAGATATTATGTTTTCATTACCCAATTCATCTTTAAAGCGTGTATCCTCTATATCTTTTAACAACCAATTTACATAATTCCTAAGTTTTTGTTTCCCTATCTCATCCTCCCAAGTAGGAACATCTATTGTATATATTGTTTTCCAATTATCATCCACTTTTATCCTAGTCTTTTTAGATATATTTTCAAGTTCCTCTGCCAAGTTTTTTAAATATGAGTATAGATGGCTTATAAACTGATTTATTTCTTTATCATGTTGCATCATATCTTCTTCCAATATCCTAATTGTTTTATCAATATTTTTATCCATAATCTTCTGCCATTCAACTAGCTCTTCAAAATTTTCTCTATTGCTAATACCTGAAATAGCCATATTCTTAAGTTTTGGATCTGATATATGATTTTCACAAAAAGATTGAAATTCCGCCCTTCCTTTTGAAACCCTGGCCTTATTTTGCTCTACTTCATAGTTAGTATTTTCTAAATTTTTCATAAGCTCATCTATATATTTCATTCTATTGTATGGCATATCTACTAGCTTATTATCTGGGATAACGCCTGCTTTAATTTTATTAGATAGATAACTATATCGTTCATTTTTTCTCTTAAGCAATTCTAATGTGTCCTTTATCGAAATATGCTCATTATTTAACTCCTTATCCATAGATTTTAAATACTCATCTCTTTTATCTAATTCTATTTTCTTTTCTCTTATATTGTCCTTCACTACATTTAACGGCTCCGTAAACTGTATAATGCCATCTTGATATTTTTTAAAAAAATCACCCTCCCTAATGTCATACTTATTCTTATCACTAGAAAACTTTTTATCTGCATATTTTAATTTATCATTAACCTTATCAAATTTAGGCCTAATTAAATTGATATCATTGGTCAATTCTTCAATTTCGCCTTCTCCGTATATTGGAAATATAAACTCTTCATCAACTATATACCTAGCCCCATGTATTTCATTCTTTAAGTCTTTCTCATATTCTCTTTGGGTTTTGCGGCATCTATTTATAATATCCTCAATGTAGGCCCTATCTTTTTGCTTTTTATTCAAGCGGTCTTTGATATCTTTCCTTTTAGTTTTCAAAACTTCTATTTCTATTTCTGATCCTTTCGGCACCGCATCTTTTACATCATCATATAGTTCATCTTTTGTTATATCGCTCATCATATTGCTTAATCTTTTTATTTTTTCATCTAAATCATCCATTTTACCTTGTTTGTCTTCTTTTTGTGCATTTAATCTTAGAAGTCCCGCCTTTTTTACATCTATTGCTTTTTCTATTTCATATAGATCATTTCTTATTTTAATTGTTTCTCTTTTCTTGTTAATATATTCCATAGCACTGTTTATTTTGTTATTAAGTATGTATTTTTCTACATCCAGGTTCTTCATCTCTTTGTTGATATTTTCTAATTTCTCATCTATTTTATCTATCCTACTTGTTTTGTTATTACTTGTATTCTTTATCTCAGATATCTTTTCTTCTACATCCTTAAACTGATTCTTCAACGGTGCAAAATATTCTACATACGGATATTTATCCAAAAAATCTGAAATATCTATATGTAAATTGTCATAATTGATAAATTCATTTTCCTTATCCTGCCTAATTTGAGTAGCTCTTTCAGCCTTTTTATCAAGTTCAAATTTGGTAGATTGAAAACCTACCTTAGCTATATTATCTGCCCAAATCAATGGATATACACAAAGATAATCATTCATTTTCCTATCTGTTTTTCTCAGTATATCCCGAGCATTGCTTTGAGATAATATTATAATTGGATAAGTAAGTTTATCCACATTATGCTCCAACTTATCCTTAAGTTTATACTGCTCATCATCTGCTATCACAACAGATGCAGCCCAATATGGGTATAAGTTATAATATTCCTGTTCACTTTTGCCCATGGCAGCAGCTGCCCGTTCAATAAACTCGGAGCCCGACTCCAAAAAAGCAAATTGATCTTTCCATTGGTTTATCCAGTTATACAATAACGGTTCTGCAGTAAAATAGTCATTGTCTTTATAATCATCTATAAATCTATAAAATATTCTCTCATCTATAATGGCCTTTTCTTTCTCTTTTCTAGCTTTTTCACTTATATTTTCCAAAGTGCTAGTTATATACCCTTGTTTTGTATATATACTATTTACATGTAATAAACTTGGAATCCACTCTTTTATCCTCAATAATAGTTCTCTTTCTTCGTTATTAATACTTTCTATCTTTTCTCGTATAGCAATTCTATCATTAGAAAGTAATTCTAATTCTTCTCTACTCTTTTTTAATGCAATCTTAATATTATCCTTTTCATCTTTTAATAAGTTTGATCTTTCTTGACATTCTACCAAATACCTTTCAATAAATCCGACTCTTTGCGACCATTTTGGATATTCATCCTCTATTCTTTCCATCTTGGGATTTGAAAGTATTGTGTTTTCTATTTTTCTCATAGACTCTTCATTCCTGGTATAATCTTGATCTAATCTGATTTGGTTTTCGTATAATCTATTACTTTCTTCTTCCAATTTATCTATTTCTCTTTTAATCTCTTTTAACTCATCTTCACATCGCATTTTTATACTTTGTAATATACCAATTTCCTCTTCCAGTTTTCTAAGCTGAAAATCAAAATAGGCCTTTATATTTGAAGAATTTAATTTTAGTTCTTGCTCTATCGCATATACTTCCTCGTCCTCTCCTAATTTATCGATTTGCTCCTCATATGAGTCAATTTCATCCTGTTTTCCCTTAATAATCTTCCTGTATCTGGCTATTCTCAAGTTTTGAAGCCTAGATTCCTTTGCATGCAACTCATCTCCAATGATTTCGCTTTTTTTAAGTATCTCTTTATACTTGAATTCAGATAATTCTAGTTTGCTTTTTAGTACTCCTAATTCGTATGAAGCATCCATCCTGCCTAACTCAATAAAATCATATTCACATTCCTTTTTCTTTTCTTTGTTTTCTTCTAGCTTTGCCTCCACTTCTTCACATTCATTGGATAGATATTGGTATATAGCTTTTCCATAAGATCTTTGAGAGTCAAAACTTTGCATTGATTCATGATATTTATTGTATTTATCTACATACTCTCTGATCTTGCTTTGAATCTTCTTACTTTCGTCAATACTTTCCTTGAGAAGATTATACTGTTTAAAATGACCCCTTTGCTCTTCAAATGTATCTGCAAACTCTTGAGAACCATTCCCGGACATAGCCTCTTCCACAACCGGAATTAAAAGCTTATTGACCAGATTTTCTGTCGTTTTGCATCCTTCAAAAAATTTATCTACTCCCCCTTCTTCCCCATTGATGATCCCTATTCTCCTCCACTCTTTAGATATTATTTTAAAATTTTCCTCAATATAGCTATTATATGCTTTTATGCTAGAAAACATCTTAGCATTTAGATATTTATTGCACATATATTGATAATACTCCCCCATTTCTTCCCTGCTTGCAGGCCTCTTACTTCCATCAACAGTTTCTTTTACAAATGGAACATTATCTATTGAATTTCTATCATCATATCCATATTCGTATACATACCTATATGAATCCAACTTCCCAGCATTTAAAAAAAGGGTGACACAGGTTAAGGCATACCTTCTAGGTCTTTCGTTGATAATCCATTCTATGCCTATATGACAAGGATTTCCGTCTAACGATAGAGTCTCTCTTATTTTCCTATCTCCAATATCTGAATGGGGAAGCATAGCTTGAAGGGCTATCTGTATAAAAGTGGTCTTCCCGCCCCCATTCTCCAATAAAATAACCCCGTTATAGCCATCAAATTCAAAAATTTCGTCATTATACCTTTTTTCTCCGTTATCATATACCGCATTGGTAAACCTTATTTTAGATATGGTTGGCATCTCTATCTTTTCCCCTTTCCCTTTCAAATCCATATATGAAATCCAGTATTCCCCTATTATGCTCATAATCCATATAATACCTTTGTATAATAACCTTTGCTTTTTCAGTAATCCCCATTTCATCATTCCCTATATCTATAACAATATCTTGATCCTCTAAAAATCTTTTAACCGTATTTAAAAAACTAAGCCTGCTATTAGTCCTGGCGTCCTGATTTTTTACATTCTCCCTCAAATCATCTATTGCATCCCATTTTTCCAATATTCCTATCCAGTTATATTCATATTCTTTTTCAAAGGCTTTTAATTCTTCTGCATCTATCTCACTTAAAGTTGCCATATGTGTATTTACCGCTTCAAGCCATTTGTACATGGGTAAAAAACTTCTAGTTGGTTCAACACTTTGATAGCTGTCATAAAATTCACCAAATAGAATTATTATTGTCACATACATCAGATATATATCCATATTTACAGCCTTTGATGGAAGATATCTCCTTTTTATCTCCTCATTGGATATATGAAATGGTGAAATAGTAGCTATGGGAACCATATAGATATATTCACCTGTTGAAATAATAGTACAATCTACTTCAGCAGCAAATTCATCCACTAACTCCCTAACCTTTTCATCGGTAATATATAATCTCAACTCATCACTATCCTCATGGCCCTTAAGCGCTAATCTAGAATAAATATTAAACGCTTCTATAACTTCTCTATCCTTAAATTCCATTACTCGTTTCCTCCAATTTTATGATCATATCCTTAATTTTAAACCTATTGTTTATCTCCAATTCACTATCCAATTCTACTACTTCAAATCTTTCGCACCTGCCAATTAAAAGCTTTGTCGCCTCCTTAAGCAACCCAACATGATTATCTTCATCTGCATCTATTAATATGGGAGATTTTTGATGTAAGATAATCCAAAAATCATAAAAAACCCTTTCAGCTAATATATCTTGATGATTTATTTTCATATAATCTATAACCTCTTTTAAGGTTGTTTGTTTTCCATCTTGCAATAAATTTAATAAACATTCCATTATCTTTTTAAAGTTATGCATTGTTATTTCCTTATACTCATTTAATATTGCCTCATCAACAGGCTGATAAAATCCCTCTACTTTTTGAACATCTTCATCCGCTCCTATCCTCTGCACATCAAAAACAGCAATTGGTGACCACGAGCTATACATGCCCAAACACATAAAAGGACTTATTAGTTGTCTTGAGGCCATAAGTGGCAATGGAATTGAGATAAATTTTTTAGTTATCTCTTCTTTAAAATTAAAGGCATCTAACCCCATAAAGTATAGGGATTCTCTTGCAGCTTCTAATGCAGTTGTCTTTAAACTTAAACTCTCTTTTAGCAAATTTCTATGTTCACTATGAACCTTATCTAGTTTTTTATCTATTTCTATAATCAATTGGTATGCCTTTTTATCTTTTTCATCTTTGATTTCGTATTTCATATTCTCTTTTGTATCCTTTACGAAACTCTGTAACTCATCAAATTCTTCATTTTCCCTTGTAAGCCTTATATTTATATCCTCTATAAGCTTGCTATATCTCCTGTAAGTTTTTTCCGATATAATATTTATGTTTACATCATGCTCAATCTTAGTCATTCTATCCCTCAGATTTTCTACCGATAACATCATCTCGTCTATCTGTCTTAATGCGCCTGTAAACTCTCCTTTTTCCAATTGTTTTCTGAGTAAAAGTTGATTTATAGATAGCTGAAATTCACTAAAATATTCTTTCGTAGCAAATATCAATTCTAATCCTTCTTCATCCAAAGTATAATATTGTGTATTAAATTTTGGATCAGATTTACTTGCCTTTAATATGGAATAATATGCGGTTTGTTCTTCCCCGGTCTCCCAATTATAAAATGTTTTAGAGTTTCTTTGACCACTCGGAGGACGAAAATTATCTATTAGTTTTCTGGCTAGCTTTCTAAATCCGTCAATATCCAGATCTATATTTCCATTATTCATTTCATAAAAAAACTCTGCTAATTCATTTATACCCGTTTCTTTATTCCTTATAATCATATTTTCAAAGAAAAATAAAAGCGCTATAAAGCCTAGACTAACACAATCAATAGGTTTACCACTATTATCCCGTTCTCTTTTGTTTTTTAATTCTAACAACGGCTCATAAATAGAAAGTCTAGATATTCTCTCTCCATAATTTTCTAATACATCACCTATTGCAACCCTCATTTTATTTCCCTCCATATCACCTGCAATTCTCTTTTATTTAATCCTTCTTGGGGATAATATCCGCCATTTTCCAATGTGCTTACAATTTTTCTTTTATCATATTCATTAAAATTCAGTAAAAAGCTATCTATTGCTTTTCTATTGGGTTTTTGATTTTCTTTACCATATGAACAAGTTTTTTTAAGCAAAGATTCATAGAAATCTGTCGCTAATTGCAATGGTTCTCTCTTATTCAGCTCATACCATATAGATATACCTTCAAAATCTAAATCTCCAAAATAATAAATTTTATTGGCCTGTCCCATAAGTCCAATCTGTCTTTCAAATACGCCTATACCACCTAACACTTTCCAACCAGACCCATAAGTTAAAGATGTAAAAGCTGTATTTTCTATATCTTCTAATAAAGCATAAAATGTAGCTCTATTTTCTACTATTAAATGAATATGCTCTCCCATCTCGGATATTTTATTTTTGTTTATAGCAAACATCAATGGGTCGTTAATTGGACTAATCTTCAATTTTTCCAATAGTCCTATCCGTTCTAAAAGCTCTTTACCTCCTTTTTCATCTATCCATTTTTCATCACCAGTTACCTCATAAGAACGTTCCGAGGATGTTACTTCTTCTTTAGGCAGCCCCTTACTTTGTAGATACGATTCAACCATCTTTATATATGGCAAATCCTCCTGCCACATTTCATCGCTTAGTGAAAAATATGCTTGGAGATTAATATTTTTGTTTGATTTTAATTGATAGGAAGCTATTTCATCAATGAGATCCTGTCTAAAATAGGATCTATTTATTCTATATGTATTGGCTAAAGGAATTTTCTTGTTATTAGTTCCATGACTCTTTATAGGAATTAATATCCCCATATCTTCTAACTCTTTCATATTATTAGCAAAATCCATATATTCAATATTTCCACATAGTGCATTCTCTATATCTATGAGGAATATTTTTTTCTTTTTATAATTTTTCAAAAGATTTAATATCATATTTTCCATAGAATCGCCCATTTCCATAATTCTTTTACAATATTATACCATATCCATTATACCAAAGGTATTATGGAATATTAATCTTTAATGATATAATATCATGGGGTGATAAGATTGTGTTATGTATATATATTAAAATGTGCCGACAATACTCTATACACTGGATGGACCAATGATTTGGATAAAAGACTTAATGCCCATTTAAGTGGCAGGGGCGCAAAATATACCCGCTGCAGGCTGCCTGTAGAATTGGTATATACCGAAGAATATGAAGATAAGAGATCAGCCCAAAAAAGGGAATATGAAATAAAACAGTTGACTAGAAAACAAAAATTACAGCTTATAGAACAAGTCAATCTAACTTAACTTGCCCTTATGGTCGTATTAAATCCACATCTATTATATGACCTTGTCTAGGTTTGCCCATAAAAAATACCACTAGGGCACCAGTGCCTCCATAGCTGCCAATTACCGGACCCATATGATTTATTATTACATCTTTAACGGTTATCTCCTTTAGTATAAGCCCTCTTAGCCTTTCAGCCTCTTCTAAGGCATCCCCATGGGAAATGGCTATTATCTGTTCTTCGGGAAATTCTATCTTTTTATGCACATAATCCACTATTTTATTTATTGCATTTTTCCTGCCCTTTGCCTTTAGAACAGGTACAATTTTTCCCTCAGTATTTACCGTAAGAATGGGTTTAATATTAAATACAGTGCCAACCATGGCTACCGTTGATGAGATTCTGCCTCCCCTTTTCAGATGACTAAGATCTTCAACAGTTATATAAGTGTTTAAATTCAGCTTGCTATTCTCAAGGTAATCGACCGTATCTTCAAAGCTGTGTCCATTCTCCTTCATCTCAATTGCCTTCATAACCATAAGACCCTGTCCCATTGATCCTGTCAATGAGTCGATAATGGTAATCCTTGCATCCAAATATTCGTCAAGCACCATTTGCCTGGCTATATGAGCAGTATTGTTGGTACCACTTAAAGCAGAGGATACAGAAATGTATATAATGTCATTCCCCTGCTCTCCTATACCCTTGAATATTTCATAAAATGCCTGTACATTGGGTTGAGAAGTACTTGGCATCTCACCTTTTCTCATGCCTTCATAAAAAACCTCATGGGATAGCGTTTCTCCAAAATCGTCCATGTATTCCTGACCTGCAAATCTACATATCAGGCTTACATATGGGATATTCTTTTCTTCTACATATGTTCTAGGCAAATCACTGCATGAATCGGTCATTATAATATAATTTTTCATCATATATTTCCTTTCAAAAGTACATTCTTTATAAGATATTATTCCGCATAAATTTAAGTGTATGTATTTTTAAAATTTTAGCAATAATATATACCCTTATCAGTTATTATTAAATCCACTTTTATATCATGTTGATGCATAGGAATATCATGTATTATTTGAAAATCATATGCAATAGCTACTTTAGGAATATCTCCTGGTAACTCTTCTAAAAACTTGTCATAGTATCCCCCACCATAGCCAATCCTCCCGCCTTTTCTATCAAATGCAAGGCCTGGTACAATTATAAGATCCATATCGTCCTTATTGGCTAAAACAGCATTCTCTCCAGGTTCTAATATGCCCATACAGCCTGGAGTCAATGAGTGTAATCCATCTATATAGCAGGCAACCATTCCCGATTTTTTATTTATTACTCTGGGTACACATATCTTTTTCCCATCTTTTAATGCCTGTCCTATTAAATTATGGGTATCCACCTCTTTTTTAAAGCTCACAAAAGTAAATATTACATTAGAATTATTGTAATATTTACTTTCCAATAAGCGCTTAAGTATTTCCCTATCCATATGGGATTTTTGCGCAAGAGAAATCTCCTCCCGCCTTTTTATCATTTCCTTACGGATAAAAACCTTGTCCATATAAATCCCCTTTTAGCAGTTATCTATTTTTTGCACCTATCCATTATATCTAATTATATCATCTGTGTTAACATATCTATAACATTTCCTCTTCGTTGTACTTTTCCCCTGTTTTTTGACTTATTCCATGATTATTCATATTTAGATTTATATTTCAATGTTTATCCACTTAACTTGATATGTGCCGTACGCTGTACAAAAGTCGAAGCTTGGGAGTAAAATAGATATTAATGATTACAATAGATAATGAGGAGTGGAAATAATGGAGGAATTTGGTTTAGTATTCGCCGGTGGTGGTGCTAAGGGAAGCTATGAAATAGGAGTATGGAAGGCTTTGATGGAGCTCAAAATACCTATAATTGCAGTTGCAGGTACTTCCGTAGGTGCGCTAAATGGGGCTATGGTAGTGCAAGGGGATTTTGAAGCTGCTAAATCTATATGGACCGATATATCAGTACAGGATGTTATGGATGTACAAAAAGACATATTGGATAAGGAATCAAGCACAAGCTCCTTTATGGATAGAATCAATATGATAAAAGAAACTATAATTGGAGGCGGCCTTGACGTAACACCCCTATCCAATCTACTACATAGTGTAATAGATGAAGAAAAAATACGTAAATCTCCAATAGATTTAGGACTAGTTACATTCTCGCTAACCGATTTCAAGCCTGTACGCCTTTTTAAAGATGATATACCAGAAGGACAGCTGATAGACTATCTAATGGCAAGTGCATGTTTCCCTGCATTTAAGCCAAAGGAAATAGACAATAAACGCTTTATAGACGGTGGCGTATATGATAATATCCCCATATCCCTTATAACTGAAAAGGGTATAAAAAATATAATAGTAGTGGACATCTCAGGAGTAGGAATGCCTAAAAAGGTTGATACAGATGGACTTAATATAATAAATATTAAAACCTCTCAGGATCTTGGTAAAACTTTAGACTTTGATAAGGAGCGTTCAAAGGTAAACATGGAAATAGGATACTTAGATGCACTGAAGGCCTTCGGAAGAATAAATGGCAAAAAATATTATATAATGCCAGATGACAATAATTTAAAGAATCGTGACGATATAGGCCCCGATTTATTGCTGTCCATGTATCGCATAATAGGCATCACTCCAAGCAGTACCCCCACGCCCCTCAGCAGATCCATAACAGTAAAACTTTTTAAGAATATAGACCGCTATATGGATGAACAATTAAATAAAAAAGATGCCATGTACATGGCTCTATCGGAAATTACTGCAGAACAGCTCGGCATTGAAAAGAAAGCAACCTATACCCTTGAGGGGTTAAATGAAGAGATAATAGATCAAATCAATAGCATATTAGAAAGGGATGAATTCAAAGAATATTCAAAGAATATACCTGCTCTCCTTTCCAAAACTGGTACAGCTGAGCGAGATATTAAAAGGGTATTATCCGTCATAAAGGCAGATAAAAGATGCTTAGCAATATATCTTGCAACCTGTGAACTGACCGATGAAAAGATGGATTCATTGCGTAAACTTATTGCCATGACCATGCCCAAGCTATCCATATCAGCTATATACATCTGCACCATTTTAGAGTCCATAAAATAAATAATAATATTTAAAAAGGGAAGGTTAACCTTCCCTTTTAAGCTTGCTCATTCCACCTTGTCTATTATACCGCCGCCAACTACTATATCTCCGTCATAGAATACCACTGACTGTCCTTTAGTAATTGCCCGCTGTGGCGTATCAAATTCTACCATAACGCCATCATGATGTGGCCAGATAACTGCAGCTGCTTCCTTAGCCCCATATCTTATCTTAGCTGTAATATTAATCTTGTCCTCTAGTTTTTCATATGGAATTATGTTTACATCAGTTGCATATAATCTCTTTTTAAATATATCCTCTTCGTCTCCTAATACCACCAAATTTTTATCTGGTATTATATCCTGTACAAATACCCTTTTACCAAAGGATATACCAAGGCCTTTTCGTTGACCTATAGTATAATGTACAATCCCCTTATGTTCACCTAGTATATTGCCTTCACTATCTATAAAATATCCGGGTTTTACACCATCTGGCACCTTTTTTTCTATAAATCTGCCATAGTTATTATCAGGTATAAAGCAGATCTCCTCGCTATCCGGTTTATTTGCCACCACTAACCCTATCTTATCTGCTATCTTCCTTACCTCATCCTTTGTATAGCCTCCAAGAGGTATAAGGGTATGGGCTAATTGATACTGAGTCATATTGTAAAGCACATATGTCTGATCCTTTTTATCATCTATGGATCTCCTTAAAATATACCTTTTACTCTTTTCATCCTTCTCAATCTTAGCATAATGTCCTGTAGCTACATACTTTGCCCCTAACTCATGGGCACGCTTTAAAAATGCATCAAACTTTATATACTTATTGCATGCAATACATGGATTTGGCGTCCTACCTGCTAGATATTCATCTACAAAGTAATTTATCACCTGTTCTTCAAATCTATCTTTAAAGTTCAGCACATAATAGGGTATATCTAGCCTATCTGCTACTCTCCTAGCGTCATTTACGGAGGATAATGAACAGCATCCACCCTCCCGTTCTTCAAAATCAGCATCCTTAGGGTTAAGATCCATAGTAATACCTATTACATCGTACCCCTGCTCCTTTAGAACATAAGCTGCAACGGAGCTGTCCACCCCACCGCTCATACCCAATACTACCTTTTCCGCCATTACTTCACCTCTCTTTACCAAGGCTCAAGACCATGTTTTTTCCTATAATCATTTATGGCCGCATGGATAGCCTCCTCCGCTAGAACGGAACAATGCATCTTTATAGGCGGGAGACCGTCAAGTGCTTCAGCAACTGCTTTGTTTGTAAGCTCCCATGCCTCCTCTAATGTCTTACCCTTTATAAGCTCTGTAGCCATACTGCTAGATGCAATGGCTGCACCACAACCAAAGGTTTTAAACTTTGCTTCTACTATTTTATCGTCTTCCACCTTTAGATATATACGCATTATATCTCCGCATTTGGCATTTCCAACATCAGCTGTTCCATCTGGTTGATCTATCTCGCCTACATTCCTTGGATTCATAAAATGATCCATTACCTTTTCGCTATACATATACTATCTTCCCCCTTCTTTCAAAAATGTTGCATATAAAGGTGACATGGAACGGAGCCTTTCAACTATGCCAGGCAATACCTTAAGTACATAATCCACATCTTCCTCTGTATTTAAATCTCCCAAACTAAGCCTAAGGGAACCGTGCGCTTTTTCATGGGGTAATCCTATTGCTAATAGCACATGGGACGGATCCAAAGAACCTGACGAGCATGCACTCCCTGTAGATGCACATATACCCGCCCCATCGAGTAGAAGAAGTAGAGATTCCCCCTCTATAAATTCAAAGCTGACATTTATATTTCCCGGTAATCTTTTTTCCCTGTGACCATTTAATTTAGTATAGGGTATCTTGTCCATTATACCATCTAAAAGCCTATCCCTCATAGCTATAATTTTTTTATTATGCCCTTCAATATCCCTGGTGGCTAGTTCTATAGCTTTTCCAAGACCTATTACACCGGAAAGATTCTCCGTACCTCCCCGCCTGTTTCGTTCCTGTCCACCACCATGGATGATATTATCTATCTTTATACCTTTCTTTATATACAGAGCACCTATACCCTTTGGCCCGTAAAATTTATGGGCAGATAAGGATAGTAGATCTATATTCATATCTTTTACATCTATGGGTACATTGCCTATGGCCTGTACTGCATCAGTGTGAAAGTATATACCATTTTCTTTAGCAATCTTACCTATTTCCGCTATTGGCTGTATTGTACCTATTTCATTGTTGGCAGTCATTATAGATATTAGAATGGTTTTATCGGTTATTGACCTTTGTAATTCCCCTATATCTATAATACCTTCTTTATCAACTGGAAGGTACGTTACCTCAAATCCTTGCTTTTCAAGATATTTGCAGGTATTAAGTATTGCATGATGCTCTATGGAACTAGTAATTATGTGATTTCCCTTACTGCGATTTGCAAATGCTATACCCTTTAAAGCCCAATTATCCGCTTCTGAACCCCCGCCAGTAAAATATATCTCATCTGTAAGGGCCCCAATCGCATTTGCTACCTTAACCCGTGAATCCTCAACCGCGCTTTTAGAACGCCTAGCAAAAGTATATATGGATGATGGATTACCAAACTTTTCTGTAAAATACGGCAACATCTCATCCATTACCTCCCGCCTTACAGGCGTAGTAGCACTATGATCCATATATACAAATCTATCCGTACCCATATAAACATCCTCCTCTATAGCTGGGTAAAATTAATTCCTAGTGAATTAGTAGGAATAACTACTACTTTAAAATAGCATAACTAAACCCCAATGTCAAGCACTAATTTTATATGCTAGGCTTCGTAATTTATTCTAAATTGCAATATTAAATGCAACACTTTTTGAGAAAATCATACTTATCCATTTACTTCCTCTTGTCAAGGGGAGGGTGGAGATTTTCGAGTGTATACGAGAAAATACTACCCAAC
>NZ_RXHQ01000036.1 GCF_004138105.1 Xylanivirga thermophila
TCGTTCATTACAATTACCACCCATTATTTATGTATGCTATAATTATAATGCATCTTGGGGATAAATTGCATCAATCAGATATTTCCAATAATCTACTACCCTAAGATGTCAATGCCTGAGTAGTAACTCTGTAACTTCTAGCAACCCAGCAGTTGCAACTGTTGACAAGGCTTCTATGAAAGTTCTTGGTCAAGCTAAAGGTACAGCTACAATCTCTGTTGTTGTAAATACTGCTGACGGATTAAAGACAATCCAGAAAACAGTAACAGTTTCTGATGATGCAAGAGTTGCACAATCAATTAAATCTAACGCTACTGAAGGAGTATTCACTTATTCACTAGCTTCATTACCTTCAGGCGATGATTTAGCTGTAGACGACGCGGGAACTGACTTATTCTTTACTGTTACTGACCAATACGGTGGTACAGCATTAACACCAGTAGACTATATTATTTCAGATGAAGTAGATGCTGATGACAGCATGACTGTTTCAATTACTTCAGGTGCATTAACAATTACAGGTGCTGATGCTTCTGATAGTGTTAAAGTAACTGCTGTTGATGCTAGTGGACATACTTCAACTGTAACTATCAAATTTACTAATTAATTTAAAGAATGGTGTCAGTACAATTTTAAAGACAGAGAGCGTTAAGGGATTGGTGCCTGCCGCCACCCGAAAAATGTCGAAAAGCACTGCGGAGAGAAATCTCTGCGGTGCTTTTCTTTTTTGTATTAATTGTTAGTAAACCTGCTATCAGTCCGTAACCTCTTTTAAGAAACCGTATCAAAAAACTTTTTAAGCATTTAATATAATTATGAACATCAGATGCAAATTCTATACAATTTGACTAGCCTCAATTCCTTTAGGGGAATTGGGGCTATTTTTGTTTTAGGAGGGAAAAGGATGAGCAAGTATCAAACAATCAACCACCAACAGCTAGAGTTGCTAGAAAGAGAGGTGCCTGCCAAACAGCCAGCGAAGCGCATCAACATTGTGAGCCTGAAGCTCGTTCGAGAGTCTAGCGTGCTGTACAAGGAGCGGCAAATCAAATCCCCAGAGGATGCGTACAAGTTGTTGAAGCTATTCCTTGCTGAAGCTGACCGCGAGAAGTTTGTCGTTGTCTGCCTTGACACGAAAAACCAGCCGACTGCCATCAACGTCTGCCATGTCGGAAGCCTGAACGCTAGTATCGTGCATCCGAGGGAGGTGATGAAGGCTGCCATTCTCTCCAACTCGGCTTCCATCATCGTAGCCCATAATCATCCCAGCGGGCATTGCGAGCCGTCGAGGGAGGACATCGAGGTAACGAAACGGTTAGTGGAGGCTGGGAGAATCGTTGGCATCGATGTGCTGGACCATTTGATTGTTTGCCCTGAACGATATTTGTCGCTGAAAGAAAAAGGATATATTTGAGAGGAGACGAGAAGATGTTACACATGGATTGGTTTGTAAGGACAATGAAAAGAACGTTCAACGTGGCAGTCAACATTGACGAGGTGGGCTATGAAGCGTACGAATTCTATCACGAAGAGCTAGACAACTATCTTGTTCCTGAAGAGCATCTGGAAAAACTCCCGAATCCGCTGCTTTTTGAGACTCTAGCGTATGTCGATGGAAACGGAAACGATTGGATAGCGGGATTTGTAGGAGATGAGGAAACGGGGGAGAAATTGTATGAGGTTTGGATAAAGAATGGGGAGCCAATCGCTTACGAAATATATGTCTAAGGAAGAAAGGAGAATGAAGGAAATATGGCAAAATACCATCGCATCATCATTGACGGGGTGCCGTACTACCGGGAATACAGCTACGGATTGGACGGCTACGGGGAGATGCTTAGCGAGGACGAGCTCGTTCAGCAGTTGCTGGATGAGGTGGTAGACGAAGAGATTGAGGTGAACGAGCGAGAAATTGAAGCCGCTCTGCGCCGGATTGCAGACCGTGACGACCAGAACCTATTGCAGAGCTACATTCGGTACTTGGAGCGAATCAGCCGGGAATGAGACCGACTCACGACATTTCTTTCGGCAATCTCACGACAAAACTAAATAGATTTCAACCATACATGGCAGATTCGATGAGCGACAAGAAATCTCTATGATTCCAGCGTCAAAAAACTCCCGACATTATTATATAACTGTCGTGAGTAGGAAGGAGAGAGGCAATCGTGCAAACATATCACTGGTAGAAGGCTATTGATGTATAACCACGTACATCAATAGCCTTTTTGCATTGTAGGAGGTGGATGGGACTTGGATATAGAGAAGTTTGAACAATGGCTTTTTGCGGAGGGAAAAGCCCCCAAAACCATCGAGTCATATGTGAACGATGTGAAAGGATTCCATTCATACTTGCAGGAGAAGCTGAAGGGCATGCCAGTCCTTTCCCGCTTCTCTTTCGTGAAATACAAGGAGCATCTGATAAAGGAGGGTTATGCCGTTTCCACCATCAACAAAAAGATTAACAGTCTAAAGGTTTACAACGATTTTCTAAGAACCGAAGGAATCGTCAGCGAGTCGTTTATCCAACTGAAGCGAGACAGAATCAAAATAGCCGATGGCAGCGAGGAGACGGTCGATGCGCTCACAGAGGAACAGGTGGAAAAACTGCTCTTCTATGTGGAGAACAGGCAAAAAGTCACGCTGAGAAACAAGCTCATCGTCTATCTGTTGCTGTACACGGGGGTCAGGGTGAGCGAGTTGGTGGGAATCCAAATCGCCGACATCGACTTCCTTACCAGCACCCTGAAAGTGACGGGAAAGGGCGGAAAGAGGCGAGAAATCGGGCTCAGACAAGATGTCCTATATTTGATAAGGCAGTACATGAAGGAAGAGCGTTCCGGGTCTGTTTTCAGCGATAGCCCCTATCTTCTGCTGAGCCAGAGAGCGGGGAAAATGCATCGGGATGCGGTGAGAGGATGGCTCGCCAAAATATCGAAAGAGCTCGGCTTCAAGCTGCATCCGCATCTGTTCCGTCACACGTTCTGCACAAGGTTGCTGAAAAAGGGAGTCGACCTCACCACCGTCAGCAAACTCGCCGGGCACTCGACCGTGAACATGACGGCGAAATACTATATCCAAACCACAAGGCAAGAGAAGCTGGATGCCGTCCAGCTTCTCTAGTCAGCCAGGGAGAAAGGAGAGAAAGACGATGCCTCAATGGTTGATTGAAGTGTTGAAAATTGTCATTGAAGAAATCGGCAAACGCAGAAAGCCTTAATCCTCGAATAGTTCCAAAAGCTCTTTTGGAGTATTGTCTGCGTTGACAAAAAGAATGATATAGTCTAGTCCAACGTTCGTTGCGAGAATGGAATCATCGAAAGTCTTTCGCAGGTGGTAGGCGATTTCTTGGGCTTTTCCTTCTTCGGTTCGGATGAAATAGGTCGCCACGTTCGGACAGATAGCGGCGTTGCTGGACACCAGCAACTCTTTTAGCAGGCTATGCTGAAACTTCTTCCGAGCCACCTGCGAAGACTTGTAGTAACCTTCTTCGTTTTTTTGGATGTCCAACTCGTCCATGTCCCTAGACAGCGTGGGTTGACTCACTCGAATGCCATAGTCGTTTCTCAAAGTGTCGATGATGTCATCTTGTTCCTTAAAATCTTGTTCATCTACCAATTTGAGCAAAATCTGTTGTCTTTTTCTCTTTCGCTCTTTCGCTTTTTTGTTTCTGTTGTGCAAGCTGTTTTCCATATGTCATCCACCTTTCCGAAAAAAATTTTTATATTTTCATCATTTTTTTGTGCTCGGCACAATGGCATTAGCCACTAATCGAACAGTGAGTGAATATACTCACACGATAGGTGGCTTATCGCTTTCGTCAGAAACCTCTGCCTTGTTTATGAATATGCGAATGTAATAATGCATATATTCATTATACATGAATAAAACTTAATGTAAAATTCCCTATTTTAAAAGATTAACGTATTTACAAAGTGAATAATATATGAGATAATCCTCTCACAAGACAACGATGGCTGCATGACCTCAGCTCATCGTTCAGCGTATGCAAAAATACATAGGAGAGGAGAATGCATATGAAGTACAGACGAAACAACGGTTCCCAAATGCCACCGGAGGGATGGCACTATGCTCGGGTTGCCAGTGTCCGAGAAGGAAAGCAAGTAACGACCCAGCTGGGTCCCTCGGAGACGGCTCTCGTCACGTTCGTCATAGAAGGAGAGGTTCCAGCCCTTGTCACGCAGTCATTCCCGATGGCTCCGTGGGCGAATTTCCTCCTCGAACGACTCATTGACGTTGCGATGGATACGAACAAGGCAGTGGTCGATTTGAATGACCTCGTATACAAGCGGTGCGGAATCAAAGTGGAGCACCGGGAATGGAAAGGAAAAGTGTACGCGAATGTTGTCGATGTCTGCGCCGTTGATGAGCTTCAAGAGGTGGATGAGGATGACGGCTTCGTTCCTCCTACTCAGGAAATGGACCTAGACGAACTTTCTTTTGAATAAAAGGGAGAGCCTTTCTCTCCTTTGACCATTCAACATCGGAAAGGAGCCTCATCCATGAAGCAAGACGCAACTCGCCAGCCGCTCATCATTGACCAGCACCGTTTGGAAGAAGGGAACACGTATCCCGTTCACCACTTCCTGCTCAAACATGAGGGTCTATACATGAACGTCACGGACAAGGAAACGGGAGAAGTGTCTGCTTTCAAGATAAGCGAGCCGATGTTTGTGAAAGAAACGGTGCAAAACCTAGATACGAAAGACGTGTATGTGAAGCTGTGCTACCGCTACAAAGGAAAATTTCACGAGATTGACATTGGCATGGGGCAGCTCATTCCAAGCGAACTCATCAAGCTATCGGGAAAGGGACTGGACGTATCCCATGAAAACAATAAGCTTGTCGCTACATTCCTGAGAGAGCAACAAAAGCTGGCACCTCACCGGGAAGTGTATCGGGAGGTGGGCTGGCACGAGGAGGAAGGCGGTCATCTCGTATTTCGCCATCATCATGTGCTCGCAAAAGAAGCAAAGCCGAACGTCGTCCATGATACAGAAGGCGGATGCTTCAATTTGGAGCCTAGGGGCTCGCTGGATGCGTGGAAACGAATGATTCAGGAAGAAGTCAAAGGCAATACGCCGCTCGAAATGATGGTATGTGCTGGCTTTTCCTCCGTTCTCGTCGGGTATCTCTCGAGATTTTACGATGAGGTCGACACGCTCCTCATCCATCTGGCAGGTGACAGCACCAAAGGGAAAACAACGGCTGCGCTTCTGGCGGTTTCTGTCATGGGAATGCCGTCCAACAAGAAGAAAGGTCTGCAAAAGACATGGAACGGCACCAGCAACGCCATCATCAATATGATGAGCGGGAACTACGGCATCCCCATTGTACTGGACGAGCTCTCCATGAGCCACGCCAAATCATTGACCAGCGAGCTCTATGTCCTGGCGGCTGGACAAGAAAAGTCACGGCTGAACGACGAAATGAAGCAGCGAAAGCAGGGGACATGGGCAACCACCATCCTTTCGACGGGTGAGCAGTCCATCTTTGAGCGAACGAACCAAAACGTCGGCTTGACGGTTCGTGCCTTTGAGTTCTTCGAGATTCCGTGGACAAGTTCTGCCGAAAATGCGGATGCCATACGAAAAGTCATTCGAAATCACTATGGTCATGCGGGGATAGCGTTCGTTCAATATTTGTTTGAATCGGGGCTCCACATCATCGACAAGACATGGGAGAAATGGCAGACTGTGTGCCGTGAAACCTTGCCAGATTCACCATTCCGTACCCGGATTGCGAAGAAATACGCTATCCTCCTTGCGGCAGGGGACATTGCCAACCAGTCGCTCAGCCTATCCCTAGACTTGGAAAGCATTCTTTCCTTTCTGGTAGAGCAGGAGAAAGAACGGATGATAGCGAGGGACAATGGGGCAAAGGCATTCAACTACGTTACGCAACTATTTGTCCAGCATCAGAATAATTTTCGCAGAGAAGGAAACATCGTCAGTCCTGCCAACTGTTGGGGGAAAATGTTCTTTCACCGTGACCATGTGGAAGTCGCCTTTCTCAAGCACATCCTCGAACAGAAACTGCGCGAAGGGGGATTTGAGGACCCGAAAGTGGTGATTCGGAGCTGGAAAGAGAAAGGATGGCTGGTGACGGAAGGAGATAGAGCCACGAAGCGAACGAAGATATTCGAGAATTATGAGCAAGAAGAGCGAAAGAAAGCGCTTGGAACTGCCAATGTGCCGAAAAAACTTCAAGATACAACCTATAACATCAAAATTTCGCTAGAAACGCTCAAGGGACTCATCAGCGAGCAGCCACATCCGCTTGAAATGGATGAAACGGCAAGAAGCTGGTACGGATTTTGAGGAAACGAGGCAAAGGGCAGACCTTTGCCTTTCTTATACACAAAATACGTGTCAAAAAAGGAGAGGATAGCAGATGAGACAAGTAGAAACGGAAAACCTGTTGCTGAACCAAGCCATTCCTGTATTTGAAGAATGGCTTTCGATGCGGGGGATGAGTGGGGAAACGATGAGAGGTTACCTCGTCGACATCAACCAATTCAACCGCTGGATGACGTCAAAGTCCAACAGTCCCGTGTTTGTGGATGAAATCACCGCGCGGCACGTGGAGGAGTTTGTCAGCTACCTGACCAATGAACGAGGCTGCAAGCCGAGAACGGTGAACCGCAAAATCAATGCTCTATCAACCTTTTTCCAATGCATGAAGAAAAAGAAGATACTGTCCGAAAATCCTCTTGAAGACTTCGAGCGTGTCAAAGTGCCGGATTCGGAGCGCATCTACCTCAGCCGGGAAGAGGTGGAAGCCATCATTCAGGCGATTGACCATCCGGTTCTGCACTATTTTGCGATGACGATGGCGTACACGGGACTTCGAGTGAGTGAATGCATCAACCTCACGCTGCATGACGTCAACCTAGAGGGCGGATATATCCAAGTCATCAACGGAAAGGGCGGGAAGAACCGGACCGTGCCGATGAGCGATAGGCTGAAATCGAAATTGCAGGAATACTTGAAGTTCCATCGACCAAAGACCGATTCTCTCTTCTTTTTCGCTCTCAAAAAGACAGGAACGGTCAGCGACCAATACGTCAACCGAGTCCTGAAAGAGGCGTGCAAGAAGGCAGGAATCACGAAACACGTCACCAGCCACATTCTCCGCCACTCCTTCGCCAGCTATCTGGTCAAGAAGGACACGCACGTGGCGGTCATTCAGCGCCTGCTGGGACATGCCAGCGTCAAAACCACGTCTGTCTATTTGCATGTTCATCCAAATGACCTCAAAGAAGCCGTCAACCAAATTGATTTCTAAGGAGGAATGGACAAATGACAACGATTGACCCATCGGTATATGAGGACCCGAAAATCAGCCAAACTCTTGCCATGTTGGCAGAAGGAAAGACAAAAGAGGAGATAGTGAAACATTTCGGCAACAAGAACTGGTCAACCATCGACATGTATTTCAGACGGAAAGGGTTCCGCTGGAACGGCAAAACGTTTGAGCCGCGAGGAGAAGGAGGGACGGATGCGGTGGAGGAAGCCCGTTTCCTCCCGACAAAGGCGGCGCAGATAGTCAGGCAGTTGTCACAAAAGTATGCGGACATCAGGCAGGTCGCCATCAAAAACGGCTTTTCCACCATCGAAGAGATGGGAGAATACATGAAGGCGCAAGGGTATGTGTGGAACAGCGACACCAACAACTACGAATACGATGAAAACATGGCGAAAAAACAGCGAGTGCAATCCAAACATACGCAAGGCAAAGCATCCGGAAAGGTAGAAGGGCTGCCGGACGAGTATCGGGACTTGTTGGAGTATTTGCTGGACAAGAAGGAACGATTGTACGAGCTACTAGAGCCGCAGAACAGCGGTACGCTTCCGCGCTACAAGTTCAAAGGAGCCAAAGCCAACAAGACGCTGGGGCTTCCGACCTCCTTGCAGACCTTGCTGAATGATTTCAGCAAGGAGTTCAACGTCACACAGAGGGACATCATCGAGGTTGCTTTGGCGGAGTTTTTCAAAAAGTACGGATACGAAGAGCAATTGAACAGCGTACTGCAAGCCTAGCGGGGAATGGGAAAACCATCCCCGCTTTTTTCGTTGTTTGCCTCTTGAGTTCCCGACCAACCCGGTGTCCCGGCGAAAAATGGGGTATTTGAAAGATTGATAGAAAAGTAGGTAACTTGTGAGGAGATAGGGGGTTAACCGTATTAAGGCGTTTGGTGTTCTATTTTTTGTTGGTTCTTGTCCTATTTTCTGGAGTTTGTGACGAGTTTCTACATATTATATATAGTCTTTTATTTTACAAGGTCCTTTTTCTTCTCTTTTTTTCTATCGGGTTTTACGGGGTTTTCGGGATTTGGATTGTTCATCTCCATTTTTTCATTTTGAAGGTTCCGGTCCCTCCCGGTTTTGTCGGGACTTTTCTTTTTTTCCTATTACAGCTTTCACTCATCTTTTCCTAAGCTCTTCCACAAACTACTCTTTTTTCACTCGTTTTTTACTAAGCTACCAACTGAAGAAATCGCCAAATCCCTTGTGCCCGTTGGGGTTGAGGGGCACTCAAAAAAGCCAAAATTCCAGGTTAGGTTTGTGCCATTAACAGTACACAAGCTGAAGTTAAATTCAACAAAGAAGTTAAAGAAGTAAAACCTGCTAACTTCAAAGTTACAGATAAAGATGGTAACCTAGTTTTTGTTAGTAAAGTAGAATTGAATGAAGCTAAAGATGTTGCTACATTAACATTCTTTGATAAATTTGCTGACAAAGGTATTTATACTGTAGAAGTATCAAACGTAAAAGATGTTGATGGCAATGTAATGAAAACAGCTACAGAAGCTTTCATATACTTAGCAGCAGATGTTGCTAAAGTAGAATTTACACAAACAACAGTTGCTCCAGGAACAGATTTAAAAACTGTTGTTAAAGTAACTGACAAGTTAGGTAGAGATGTTTCAGGCGAAGTTCTCGTGGAATTTGAATCATCAAATACTGATGTAGTAGGAAACGACGGAAAAGTTGGTAATAAAGCAAATGCTGATGGAAAATCAGCTATTGTAGTATCTAAAGTTAAAGTTGGAGATAGTTACGTAAAATCAGCTCCTACAACTATTAAGGTTAAGGATGCTTTAGAAGCTACATTTGTAGGATTTAACATTTATACAGGAACAAACACAGTTAAAACAACAGAAGCATTTGAAAAGTTAGAAGCTGACGAGAAAGCAGATTTTGTTTATGTAGATGATTATGATAATAATGGAGCTGCAACTAAAAAATTAGTTCTTTACTATAAAGACCAATATGGTAAGAGCCTGCCTGCAGCAGAGAATAACTTAACCGTTACTAACGTAACCCCAGCTATTGTTATAGTTGAAGCTGATGGGACTATAAAACCAATCTCAGCAGGAGAAGGATATGTTAAAGTAAAAGCAAATGACAAATTAGAACATACTATCAAAATAGTAGTAAGAGCAAAATCAGAAATTGCTACTATGGAATTAGATAAGACTGACGTATCCGTAGTTGCAGGACAGGAAGCAACAGTTAAAGTAGATTTCAAAGACCAGTTCGGAACAAAAGTTGACAAGGCTCCAACTGTTAAATCAGCTGCAAGTACAATCGCAACTGCAACACCTGCAGAAAATTCCGTAGTAATCCATGGAGTTAAAGAAGGAACAACAACTGTAGCCGTAAGCTACAAAGTAAATGACGACCTTACACTAAAAGAAACAATCAACGTAACAGTAGTAAAAGCTGGTGAACTAGCAACATACGAAGCAGTAGTTGACGCTACTAAGTTAGATGTTAGTAACGATAATGACGATAAAGATAAATTACCAAAGGGTACAGATGTAGTAGTTAACGAAATTGATGTTAATGGAAATAAAATTGGTGCAGTTAAAAACACTAATATCACATTGACTGAAGTAGATAAAGATGGTAAAGAAATTAAAGAAGAAGATAAAAAATTATTAACTATTACAGACAATAAAAAAGTTACAGCAAAAGCAGCTGGAACAGCATATGTTGAAGTAAAAGTTGGTTCATTAGTAATCGACACATTAGAATTTGAAGTAGTTAAAACTGCTCCATTTGCTAAAACAGCAGAAGTAGAAAACTTAACATTATCCGAGAAAATCAGTGGAGTTAAAGATACTGAACTTGATAAAGTTATCAAAGCTAATGTAGTTCTTAAAGACCAATACGGTAATGTGATGAAAGGTACTGATAATAAAAACATACAACCTGATACTATAAAATACACATTAACAAACGCTGATGGAGTTTCAGTTAAAGATGATAAAATTGAAGGAATTAAGAAAGATAAAGCATTAGTTGATGTAGTATTAACTGAAGTAAAAACAACTGCTACAAGTGATAAAAACTTATTAGCAGCACCAGTAGTAATTAAACTAATGGTAAATGCTACTGAAGTTGAAACAGAACAAGAACTTAAAGACGCTATTGTTGAAGGAAACTTCATTGTATTAACAGAAGATATAGGATTAACTAAAACGTTAGACGTTAATAAAGCAGTAATAATTGATGGTGCAGATAATACTTTAACTGGTACTGTAATTATTTCTGCTGATGATGTAACACTTAAAAACTTAACTGTTGACAAAGCAATGGGAACCCCAGGAAATTGGGAAAGCAATAATGCATTTGCAATTCAAGCTTATAAGGTAACAGGAATAGTACTTGAAAATGTAACTATGACTAATGCTAATGCTGGACTATTAGTTAACGGTTCAAAAGTTGAAGTCGTTAATGGAAAATCAGTTAATAACCCATTTGGTGGAATCGAAGTATCTAAAGGCCAAGGTGTAGAACCAGAACCAAAATTAACTGTAAACGGATTTACTCATGATACTATAAAGACACCAGCTATTTGGATTGATGAACCAAATGCAGCTGGAGACGTAAATTGGGTTGTAGGATCAGGGTTAGAAGCACAATATTTAGTAAAAGCAAAAGGTGATGGTACTACTACTAAATATGAAAATTTTGCTGCAGCTGAAACTGCAAAAGATGTAGAAGAAGGTAGCGGTACTCTACAAATTTGGTTTGGCGGACAACCAGATAGCGAAGCAGAAGAAGCAGAAGTAGAAACACCAGAAGCTTAATAATAAGTTCCAAGAACATCTCACAGGTAGAAATACTTGTGGGATGTTTTTTAATCCATATTCTCTAATATTGACATAAAAAACACTTGTCCACTTCAAAAAGTCCATCCAGGTATAAAACAGGTCTAAACTTAATGAAATAAGCCACAAAGTTACTAAAATTTGTAATGGAAAGTTAAGTATGTAAGTAAGAAAACTAGAACTAATAGTAGAAAAAAAAAGAAAGGCATGACAAATAAGCCTTCAGGAAGGGTAAGAAAACAATATTTATAAATAAGGGTTGTCCTAAGCTACTCTATCGTATCTATGGTAGAGTCCATTTAGTACAGGAGTAGTTTTAATTTTTCTCAATTGTTATCTGGCATAAGTTATGCTAAAATATAGCAAAAGAGGTGAGTTGCTATGAAGGCTATTATTGTAATATCTATATCAATTGCATTACTATACGGTACAGAGGTATTTTTCTGGGCTGCCTTAATCAATGGGCTGGCTCATTTAATCTTTAATTATATGAAAGCATACATTGCTGCAATACCAGCTATGAAGAAGTTCGAAATGGCTGTAGAAGAGTTAACTGCAAGAGGAGCTTCTGATGAGGAAATTGCTGCACTAGAGAGTTTTCCTGTAGAGTCGGAGGATGAGCTGAGAGTTCCTAAGTGGCTTACGTTGGTTAACAGCATAACCTCA
This sequence comes from Xylanivirga thermophila, assembly GCF_004138105.1. Classification (NCBI taxonomy): domain Bacteria; kingdom Bacillati; phylum Bacillota; class Clostridia; order Caldicoprobacterales; family Xylanivirgaceae; genus Xylanivirga; species Xylanivirga thermophila. The sequence continues at coordinate 11,810 of NZ_RXHQ01000036.1, forward strand.
TATATGATTTTAGTATTTATTTTAATAGGAATAGTTACTAGAATATTTTAGAAATGCAAAAAAGACCAGATGGACAAGGGAAAAAAATCCCGAGTCTATTTTATTTTCACAATAGTAACTTTGCCTTCCTATTTCTATATATAAAGTAGGAGGGGATAAAAATGAGATTTGAAGAACTTAGTAAAGAGCATCAAGATTTTTTAATGTATTGTTTATCAGATTATATTAAAAGCAAGATTAGAAGGGGATCTATGGATGGCATAATATTTCCAAGCTATGATGAGTATAAGGACTTCTTTAATGAGTTTGATGAAGACTATGAAATAGTTGATGGGCTTCCAGAATCGGAGGCTGCTAATCCGTTTTCTGTAAAGTTTAGAGTGGTATTGGAAGTAGATAAGTAAAAAGAGCACCCTGGCTGGATTGTGATAATCTGCTGGGGTATTTTTTATTGACAGGAATATATTGGTATAGTATAATGTAATCATAATAGCTAACAAGCATAAATGAAAGGGGTAATAATATGATAAACTTTAGCTTCAATTCAAAAGCAAACGGAGTACCAATCTTATCAAAAGATGATATTGAATATATTGCTGGAATGATTTTAGAGGATTATAAGCCAAGCTTGCTATCAGAACCTGCAGCTTTGGATGTTGAACACCTATCAGAGTGCTATGCAGGCCTAGAAGTGGACTATAAAGACTTAACTCATAATAGGTCTATACTTGGGATGATTGTCTTTAATGATGGATATGTACCAGTGTATGATGCAGAAAGAAATAAGGCTGAAAGACTAGCCGTAGAAGAAGGAACTATCCTTATAGACAGTAGTCTGCTTGAAGATGATCAAAGAAGAAGAGGAAGGTTTACCCATTGCCATGAAGTTGCACACTGGTTCTTACACAGGAATAAATATTTGGTAGATAAGAACCAGTTGAATTTATTTGACTTAATGCCTGAGGACAGAATAACTGCAATTAAATGCCGCACCACAGATATTGAATCCACAGGTAGAAAACAATTAGTAACTGACGATGATTGGATGGAATGGCAAGCAGATTACCTTGCATCAGCTCTATTAATGCCTGAGAAGCCACTACAAGAAGCAATTGCTAGGTATTCAAGGTATCTGGGAATAGATAAGCTATATGATAAAAATGGTAAGGTAGATATCTATACAGGGTTTTGGTCAGATGGGGTAGCTAGTTTGATAGCAGATTCTTTTGACGTTTCTTTAACAGCAGCGAAGATAAGACTAAAAAATATAGCCCCAAAAAATAACAAAGAACAGTTCTCTATAATATAAAAGAAAGGAGAAAACAATGAATAAATTTGGAAAGTATATTTCTGAAAAAAGGAAGGATAATGGTATTACTTTAAGAGGCATGGCAGATTTACTTGACTTTTCAGCCCCCTATTGGAGTGATATCGAGAAAGGAAGAAGGAACCCCCCTAATATTGAAAAGCTTGAGGAAGCTGCAGAAATATTAAAACTAAGTCAGAAAGAAAAAGAGCACATGATAGACTTAGCATCAGAAGATAGGGATGAAATACCACTAGACTTACCAGAATATATAAAGGGTTCTGAACTTGCAAGAACAGCCCTTAGAAAAGCAAAACAATTAAATGAAATAAAAGGCAATAAAGATATTACAGAAAAGGCCTGGGAAGACTTTATAAAGGCATTAGAAGAAGAGTAGATTTTATTCTCTCTTTTTGCCTTAATGTTATCTAATAAGCATACATGACTAAAAAGGAGTGTGGTGATTATAAGTAAACCTATTCTATTAAAAGAAGTTAGGGATGATGGAGAACATAAAAAGTTATTATTCAACGTACTAATAAAAGAAGATTCCCTAATAATAGCTGCTAAGGCTCGTGGTAAAGAGGAAGAAACACTAATAGATATAAAAAACATTCTAGAACCTTATGTAGAACCAGAAGAAATAGAAATGTTAAAAGATACCTGCAACAATATTTACAATAAAACTAAATAAAACAAACAATCTCTTGTGAGCTACTTGATGGCCAGATTGAAATGCAAATGTGTATTAAAGCACATGGCATTTTAGTCTGGCTTTTTTTCATTACAAAAGCTAACAACAGAAAATACGTTCTTAAACACAATAGTAAAAACCGAACTCTAATTCTATTTATATAGTAGAGAGTAAATTTATTAAATATGCGTATTCAAGTTTTAATATATAAGCAAGCAGCCGAAAGGCTCGCCTAATAAAAAAAGGTGAGTTTTTAGGCTGCTTGTCATGCCCTTTTCTCTCCGAGAGAGGGGCTAATTTTATGTCAAAAAGAGATTATAAAATTCTAGGACAAGCTGTATCAGAGGAAGTCTATAAAGAGTACTACCAAATGGATAGAAGACGCAGATATCTAGAGGAAGACATCAAAGTTGGGAGGATAGATATTGATCCAAAGACAGGTAGACCTAAATTCATCCCAAGTAAAGAGGATTCCTATGAAAGATTAACAGACGAAGGGCTGCAATTTGAAGATGGACAATCAGTAGAAGATATTGTTTGTGATAAAGCAACCCTTCTTATTCTACAAGAAGCCTTAAAAGAATTAGATAAAGAAGAAAAAGAAATCATCACAGGCTTATACTATGAAAATTTAACTACTAGAGAAACAGGAAAAAGAATTAGAAAGTCTCATGTGACAGTAGGTAAGAAGCATAAAAAGATTTTAGAAAAGCTGAAGAAATATTTTAATAAAAAAGGTTACCAAGACAGCTCCTTCATCGGCTAATAAATAGGAAGTAAAAAACTTTCTAAAAAGGGTTACCAGAGTGCTATCCAAATTGGCTAGTAAGTGAGGGGGAAAATAAATTTTAAAAATAGGTTACCAGGCTCCCCTCCGAAACGGCTAATAAGTAGGAGGTGAAAATATGCAAACCCAAAATGAGGAAATGATCGGCGTTCTTACAGCAATGAGTATTGTAGCTAAAAGGTTAGCAAAGCAATTAATGAGTTTAGAAGAGGAGGAAGAGTCGAATGAGCAGAATGAAACTAGCTTTGAATGTAGTGGAAGATTTGAGAAGTCTAGCAGATAGCATTGAAACTTTAGCAAAATCAGTTACTGATACAAATGATGCTGAGGTGGAAGAGGAAAGAAAACCAGAGGTACCAAAGATTAAATTTGAAGATTTGAGGGCTGTACTTGCAGTTTTAACCCGTTCAGGAAAACAAGCTAAAGTAAAAGAACTAATAACAAAATATGGTGCCAAAAAATTAAGTGAAGTACCAGAGGAAAAGTATCAAGAACTGTTAGACGCAGCGAGGGAAATACAATGACAGACCATGCACTATTAAGTGCTTCAGGTGCAGACCGTTGGATGGCTTGCACTCCAAGTCCTAGAGCTGAGGAAAGTGTGTCTGAAGAGTCCAGTGAGTTTGCAAAAGAAGGAACCTTTGCCCATACACTTGCTGAACTTAAACTATCCCTCCATCTAGGTGAAATATCAAAGAAGGACTATAACAAAAGATTAAAAGAACTAAAGACCAATGAATTTTATAGTGGAGAACTAGAAAAGTATGTGGATGTATATGTGAACTTTGCCATAGAAAAAATCAATGAAGCCAAAGCAAGAACTAAGGATGCTTTAATACTTCTAGAGATGAGGCTTGACTATAGCCCTTGGGTAAGAGAAGGCTTTGGTACTGGAGATTTAGTTTTAATATCAGATGATGTGCTTGAAATAGTAGATTTGAAGTTTGGAAAAGGCATCAAAGTAGAAGCACAAGATAATAGTCAGCTAAAACTATATAGCCTGGGAGCAATTAATGAGTTTGGACTTCTTTATGATATAAAAACCATCAAAATGACTATTTGCCAGCCAAGGCTAGACCATATATCTACAGATGAAGTAGCAGCAGATGATTTACTTGATTGGGCTGAAAATATAGTCAAGCCTTTAGCAGAACTAGCCTATGAAGGCAAGGGAGATTTTAAGTCTGGAGACCACTGTAGATTTTGCAGAATTAGATACTCCTGTAGGAAGAGGTCAGAAGATAATCTTAAACTAGCCTGCTTAGACTTTAGACCACCACCAACCCTTACAGATGAAGAAATAGTAGAAGTCCTAGAAACTATAGATGACTTAGTAAAGTGGGCTAAGGATGTAGAGGAATATGCATTTAAGGAAGCTGCAAATAAGGGAAAACAGTGGCCAGGCTTTAAGTTAGTAGAAGGAAGAAGAACTAGAAGATATTCATCAGAGGAAAAGGTAGCTAAAGTGCTACTTGATGCAGGATATGAAGAAGAGAAAATATTTTCAAAATCCTTGCTAAGCCTTACAAAACTAGAGAAAGAACTAGGCAAAAAGGAATTTGAAGAAATACTAGGTGACCTAATAGAAATACCACCAGGAAAATTAAAGCTGGTGCCAGATAGTGATAAAAGAGTAGCAGTTAAAAATAGTGCAGAAATAGATTTTAAGGAGGAAATGTAAAATGAGTAAAGTGATAACAGGAAAAGTGAGATTTAGCTATGCCTATCTATTTAAACCACAGGCAGGAATAGGTGGTGGAGATGAAAAGTATTCAGTATCAGCCATAATTCCAAAGGATGATAAGAAAACCATTGAAGCTATAGAGAGGGCAATAGAAAAAGCTACAAAAGAAGGAGTATCCAGATACGGTTCTAAGTTTGGTAAGGCTGCCAACTTTAGAAACCCTCTAAGAGATGGAGATATAGACAAAGCAGATGATCCAGCTTACAAAGACAGTTATTTCTTAAATGTAAAATCCAAGACTAAACCAGGAGTAGTAGATAAGGACTTAAATGAAATCCTTGATCCATCGGAAGTCTACTCAGGCTGCTATGGAAGATTAAGTATCACAGCTTTTCCATATTCGGTAAATGGTTCAACAGGAGTCAGCTTCTCCTTAAATAATGCAATGAAGCTATCAGACGGAGAACCTTTAGGTGGCAAGTCTAGAGCTGCAGATGACTTCTCAGCCTTTGCCGATGAAGATGATGACCTATTAGGATAATGGCCATGAAGACCTTAGCAATAGATATCGAAACCTATAGTAGTATAGACCTCAGAACTTCTGGGGTCTTCGCCTACACAGAAGCAGATGATTTTGAAATATTATTATTTGCCTATGCCTTTGATGATGAAGAAGTGCAGATTATAGATTTAGCTCAAGGGGAAGAGCTACCAAATGAAATTATAGAAGCACTAACAGATCCATCAATAATTAAAACAGCTTTTAATGCACAGTTTGAGAGAACATGTCTATCAAAACACCTTAATATTGAAATGCTACCTGAACAGTGGAGATGTTCCCAGGTACATTCTTTAACATTAGGACTTCCCATAAGCCTTGCAGGAGTAGCAAAGTGCCTAAAGCTAGAAACTCAGAAGATGGATGAAGGGAAAGCACTTATAAGATATTTTTCTATACCCTGCAGGCCTACTAAAGCCAATGGAAGTAGAACTAGAAACCTACCCCATCACGATTTAATTAAATGGGAAACATTCAAAGAATACTGTAAACGGGATGTGGAAGTTGAAAGGGAGATTAGAAAGAAGTTAGAAAATTTCCCAATGGAATATAAGGAATTAAAACTATGGTTCATAGACCAAGAAATAAACGGATATGGTGTAAAAATAGATAAAGGAATAGTAGAAAATGCAATTAAATGCGATGAAGTATACCAAAAGAAATTATATGAAGAAGCTGTAAAACTAACAGGACTAGATAATCCAAATAGTCCATTACAGCTAAGAAACTGGCTTGAAGATGAGACGGGATTAGAAGTAGATAGCTTAACAAAAGATTTAGTATCAGATTTATTAAGTAAAGATATAAGTCCTAAAGCAAAAAGAGTATTAGAACTAAGGCAAGACATGTCAAAGACTTCTGTTAAAAAGTATGAAGCCATGAATAGAGCAATGTGTAAAGATGAAAGGGTTAGAGGACTACTTCAGTTTTATGGGGCGGCAACAGGGAGATGGGCGGGAAGATTAGTTCAAGTTCACAATCTTCCTAGAAATGATATGAGTAATTTGGATTTAGCAAGGGAACTTCTTCTAGCTGGAGATTATGAAACACTAGAACTACTCTTCGATTCAGTACCAGATGTTCTATCTCAGCTTATTAGAACAGCCTTTATTCCTTCTCCTAATTCAAGATTTATTGTAGCAGACTTTAGTGCCATTGAAGCTAGAGTTATAGCTTGGCTTGCAGGAGAGAAATGGAGAATGGATGTATTTAATTCCCATGGAAAGATATATGAAGCTTCAGCATCTCAGATGTTTGGAGTTCCTGTAGAAGAAATTCATAAGGGTAGCGTATTAAGACAGAAAGGTAAGATTGCAGAGTTGGCCTTAGGTTATGGAGGAAGTAAAGGTGCCTTAAAGGCTATGGGTGCAATAGATATGGGGCTTAGTGAAGAAGAACTACCTGAGCTTGTATCTGCTTGGAGAAAATCCAATTCAAATATAGTTAGACTTTGGTGGGATGTAGAAAGTGCTGCAATTAAAGCAGTTAAGGAAAGAACTGTAGTTAGTATGCAATATGGTCTTAAGTTCTACTTTAAATCAGGAGTGTTATTTATAAGACTGCCATCAGGTAGAAGTCTTGCTTATGTAAGGCCTAGGATTGAAATTGATGAAAGATTTAATAAAGATAAGTTAACCTATGAAGGTATAGAAGGAATGAAGTGGGGTCGCATTGACACCTATGGAGGAAAATCAACAGAGAATATTATACAAGCCATAGCAAGGGACTGTTTAGCTGAATCTATGCTAAGGCTTGAAAAGTACGGATATAGGATTGTATTTCATGTTCATGATGAAGTTATACTAGATGTTCCAAAGGATAATGGCTCATTAGAAGAAGTGGAGGGAATTATGGGACTTGATATCCCTTGGGCTCCAGGACTTCCATTAAGAGCTGAAGCCTTTGAGAGTGATTACTATAAAAAAGATTAGGTGGGTCATGAAATACGACCTACCTAAAGAGAAAGGTGATATTAGTGAAACCAATTATCTATGTATGTTCTCCCTTAAGGGGAGATGTTAAAAGGAATATAAATAAAGCTATAGGTTATTCAAGGTATGCCTATGTCAAGGGTGGTATTCCCTTGGCACCTCATACCATCTTTACTCAGTTTTTAGATGACGAGGATGAAGAGGAAAGAAACGCAGGAATAGATATAGGGCTTGAACTTTTAAATATATGTGATGAACTATGGGCCTTTGGAGATAAAATCTCTGTGGGAATGCTTAATGAAATTGAAAGGGCTAAGTCACTAGGGATTATAGTAAAAAGGTTTAATGAAAGGTGTGAACCTTTGGATGAATAGAGAAACCATTGAATTTATAAAACTTCTAAAAGACTATAGAGGAATTCTTCCTAGACAAACCATCAAAACCTTAAGAGGTCAGGTATTAGCTGGAGATATAGAAGGAGCAAAGAAAGGTCTTAAGAAGGAGGTGAGTAAACTTGCAAGAGCCATATAAGCTTAAGGAACCTAAACTTAAACATGATGGAGTTCTTACCATTGCTACAGGTAGAAGTAGAAAAGAAATGAACTGGAAGAATCGAGAGATGCTATGGTCGGAATTGGTAGATAAATTAAGCAGTACCATAAGAACTTATGAAACCTATGAAGAATACAAGAAGCTATCTAAATCGAAGAAAGATGAAATAAAAGATGTAGGTGGTTTTGTAGGTGGAACTTTAAAGGAAGGCAGAAGAAAAGCTGATAATGTAGTTTGGAGGCAAATTGTAACACTTGATGCTGACTTTGTTAAGGGAGATTTATGGGCAGGTGTTGAGACCATGTTTGGATATGGATGTGTAATGTATTCAACTCACAGCCACAGTCCTAAAGCTCCAAGATTAAGACTTGTTATTCCACTAAAAAGGGCAGTAACTCCAGATGAATATGGAGCAGTATCGAGAAGAATTGCAGCAGATTTAGGCATAGATTTCTTTGATGATACCACCTATGAGCCACATAGATTGATGTATTGGCCATCAACTTCTTCTGATGGAGAGTTTATTTTCAAAGTATTAGATGAAGAATGGGTAGATCCAGATGAAATACTTGCAAGGTATAAAGATTGGAGAGACTCATCCTATTGGCCTGAAAGTTCAAGGACTAAAGAGGATAGAAAGAGATTAGCAGAAAGACAAGGAGACCCTAAAGAAAAGCCAGGAGTAGTAGGTGCCTTTTGTAGGACATACTCTGTAGTTGATGTAATTGAGAAGTTTTTATCTGATATCTACTCACCTTGTGAAACTCCTAATAGATACACATATATTCCAGGATCATCTGCAGGTGGATTAGTTATATATGAAAATGGGGACTTTGCATATTCACACCATGGCACCGACCCCATTAGTGGCAAACTATGTAATGCTTTTGACCTTGTAAGACTTCATAAGTTCGGTGAATTAGATGAAGAGGCAAAGGAAAGAACACCAGTAAATAAGCTACCATCTTATCTTTCTATGCAGGATTTAGCTAGGGAGGATTTAGAGGTTAAAAAGACTATAGCTAGTGAAAGGATGGCTTCGGCTAGTGAGGATTTTAATGAGGAAGATTGGCAAGTAAACCTTGAAATTAATAATAAGGGAGAGCTTAAAAATACCCTTACCAATATAATTCTTATACTAAGACATGATCCACAACTTAACAGTATTTTTTATAACGAGCTTCGAGAAGGTGTTGATGTAGAAGGAGATGTTCCCTGGAAAAGGTTAAAGTCTGGGTGGAATAAAACTGATGAAGCATCTCTTGCTGGATATATTGATTTAAACTATAACCTTTATGCACCAGGAAAGCTTAAGGAGGCTGTATTAAAAGTAGCCGTTGAAAGGTCTAGACATCCAGTAAAGGAGTATCTATTAAATCTTCCAAAATGGGATGGTGTTAAAAGAGTAGATACCCTATTAGTTAAATATCTAGGAGCAGAAGATAATATCTACACCAGAGAAGCAACGAGAAAGACACTAGTTGCAGCAGTAGCAAGAACCATGAATCCAGGAATTAAATTTGATACAGTTCTAGTTTTAAATGGGCCACAGGGAATAGGAAAGAGTACTTTGTTTTCAAAGCTAGGAGGAAAGTTTTTTAGTGATTCTCTTTCCATCTCAGATATGAGAGATAAAACTGCAGCGGAAAAACTTCAAGGTTACTGGATACTTGAAATTGGAGAACTAGCTGGAATTAGAAAAATTGATGAAGAGACATTAAAGTCTTTTTTATCAAGGCAAGATGATAAGTTTAGAGCAAGTTATGGATACTCAGTAGAAGACCATCCAAGACAGTGTATTATTGTAGGCACCACAAATCAAGAAGCAGGATTTTTAAGGGATATTACTGGTGGGCGTAGGTTTTGGCCAGTTAAGACTCCAGGAGATACTAAATTAAAACCTTGGGATATAGATGATGTAGACCAAGTTTGGTCTGAAGTAATGGAATATTACCATAAAGGTGAATCTTTAGTATTAAGTAATGAAGCTGAAAAAATAGCAAATGCAGCCCAAGTGGATGCTTTAGAAAGTGATGATAGAGAAGGAGTAGTTAGAGAATATTTAGATATGCTCCTTCCAACGAACTGGGATGATATGGACTTATATGCAAGAAGAAGCTTTATTCGTGGTGATGAGTTTAGCGATAATGTTATAGGAACTGTAAGAAGAGAGCAAGTCTGCACCATGGAAATTTGGTGTGAGCTATTTGGTAAAGAAGCTACTGCCATGAGAAAGATAGACTCTTATGAGATAAATGCAATAATGAGAAAGATTGATGGATGGGAAAAGTACACTGGAAATAAATTAGGAAATGCTAGAGTTCCTCTCTATGGAATACAGAGAATTTATGTTAGATGTGATAAACAAGATTAAACAAGATTTAGCCTTGTTACCATTCTTGTTTACCACCCCTACCCTAGTTATATTAAGGCTTTAACTTATATTATTAACAAGATAAACAAGATTATATATATAGATAAATAAAATAAAGAATATATAGGTATATGTATATGCCTAATCTCTATAATTAAGAGTAGTCTATAGGAAATTCTTGTTACTTGTTTATTGAAAACCTTTTAAAAGTTGCCGAAAGCCTTATAAATACTGAAGTGTAGAGATTAACAAGATTGTTAACAAGATTTGTACTTGTTTAAGAAATGGGGAGTGTTTGAGATTTTAGAGAGTAAAATAGAGGCTAGATTAAAACGGGAGGTAGAAGATTTAGGTGGCCTTGCACTTAAGTTCACCTCTCCAGGAATGGCAGGTGTGCCTGATAGATTAGTCTTACTACCAAAAGGAAAAATCTACTTTGTAGAACTAAAAGCACTTGGGAAAAATTTAAGGCCTCTCCAATTAAAAAGAAAAGAGCAACTGGAAAGCTTAGGCTTTAAAGTTTATGTAATAGATTCATATGAAAAAATAAATGTATTTTTACAGGAGGTGGTTGATTGAAATATAAACCTTATGATTATCAAGAATACGCCACTCAGTGGATTTTAGATAAAGAAAAAGCAGGATTACTGCTGGATATGGGAATGGGCAAGAGTGTTATTACACTAACAGCCATAGATGAATTGATGTTTGATTACTTTGAAGTATCAAAAGTATTAGTTATAGCACCACTTCGTGTAGCAGAAAGTACATGGGATGAAGAAGCAGCTAAATGGGATCATCTAAAGCATCTAAAAATATCAAAGGTTCTAGGAACGGAAAAAGAAAGAATCAATGCCTTATACACAAAAGCTGATATTTACATCATCAATCGAGAAAATGTGAAGTGGTTAGTAGATAAATGTGGTAAGGATTGGCCCTTTGACATGGTGGTAATAGATGAACTATCCAGCTTTAAATCCCATAGAGCACAAAGGTTTAAAGCCTTAAGAAAGGTAAGGCCCTTTATGAAACGAGTAGTGGGCCTTACTGGAACTCCAGCACCAAATGGACTTATAGATCTATGGTCTCAAATTTATCTATTAGATGGTGGAGAAAGACTAGGAAAAACCATTACTGGGTACAGGGAGAGATACTTCCTACCAGATAAGAGAAATCAGCATATAGTATTTACCTACAAGCTAAAGGAAGGTGCCGAGGAAGCCATCTATGAAAAACTATCAGATATTTGTGTCAGTATGAAAGCAGAGGATTATTTAAAACTACCAGAGAGAATTAATAATATCATACCAATTCATCTGCCAAAGAAAGCAAAGGAGAAGTATGACCAACTGGAAAGGGACTTATTACTACCACTTAAGGATTCAGATATTGTAGCAAATACAGCTGGAGTTTTAGCTAATAAGCTACTCCAAATGTCCAACGGAGCTGTCTATGATGAAAACGGAGATGTAAAAGAAATACACAATGCAAAGCTTAAAGCATTAGAGGACACTATAGAAGCTGCAAATGGAAAGCCAGTATTAATCTTTTATTCCTATAAGCATGATTTAGATAGAATTAAAAAGCACCTAAAAAGAGATGATTTAACAGTTCTTGATACATCTGAAGATGTAAAGAATTGGAATGAAGGTAAAATACCAATTATGCTGGCCCACCCAGCTAGTGCTGGACATGGATTAAACCTTCAAGCTGGTGGAAATATCATCATTTGGTTTGGGCTTACTTGGAGCCTTGAATTATATAGTCAAGCCAATGCAAGACTTTATAGACAAGGCCAAAAGCAAAATGTAATCATCCATCACTTAGTAGCCAAAGATACCATGGATGAAGATGTGATAAAAGCACTTGAAGGTAAAGAAGTAGGACAAGAAGCATTGCTAAATGCAGTAAAGGCGAGGGTTAGAAAGATGGGAGGTAATGAGAATGAACGCTAAAGAATATCTATCTCAAGCTATGTGGCTTGATAAAAGTATAAATAATAAGCTGGATCAAATGGAAAGACTGAAAGCTATAGCGGAGAAGGTTACTGTAGACTTTACTCAGGAGAAGGTATCTGGGGGTAAAGCTACAACAAGTCCTATGGAAGATGCTACTGTTAAACTTATAGATTTAAGCTATGAAATAAATGATGATATTGATAGATTAATTGATTTAAAAAGAGAAATCCTGGATGTCATAGGTCAAGTGGAAGACGTTAGTTACCAACTGCTATTAGAGATGAGATATATAAACAACAAGGGCTGGGATGATGTAGCTAGATGTATGGGATATGATAAAAGGTGGATAATGAGACTTCATGGTAGAGCTTTAAAAGAAATTGATGAAATTTTAAAAGAAGCCACTAAAAGCCATTGAAAGCCACTTAATAAATGTAGTATTATATAAGATGTAAAGGTATAGAAAAATCAAGAACACCATATGCTGTTTGAATAGGCCGAGGTTATATCAATTTGATTCCAAGGAAACGCAGCATTCTTGAATACAAGCCCCAAAGAGGGCTTTTTTCTATGCCCAATTTTAGGAGATGAAACAAATGAATAAATGTAAGAAATGCGTCTGGGGAACATGGCTCTCACCTAATATGGTGTATTGCATGTTCCCTAGTTGCTTTAAAGAGGTGAAAGAGGATGCCAAGGAAACCAAAGAAGCCCTGCAAGTACCCAGGCTGTCCAGAGCTAACGGAAGGGAACTATTGCAAGGTGCATCAAAGGGAAATTAATAGAGAATACAACTGTAGCAATAGACCATATAAGAAACTATACAACAGCAGTCGCTGGCAAGATTTAAGAAGGTATGTATTAAACAAACAATCTCTCTGTGTAGAGTGTTTAAAGAATAATAGGATTACCCCAGCAACAGTGGTAGACCATATAAAACCTCATAAAGGTAACGAAAACTTATTCTATGACATTAACAATTTACAATCTCTGTGCAAGTCCTGCCACGATAGGAAGACTGCCAAGGAAGACGGCAGATGGAAGAGAAAGGTTTACACCTATTGACCCCTAGGGCGGGGTGAAGATTTTAAAACCCTCTAGCCCAGGAACGGGGCGGCCCCCTCGTGTAAGAATTCGCAAAATTCCATAGGGGGGGTATAGAAATTTAAGTGCCTATATATTTAAGGTGCTTTTTTTAATTTTTGGAGGTGAGTGAAATATTGAAAACTACAGAAGAATTAAAATTAATTGACATAGATGAATTAATACCTTATGCAAATAATGCTAGAACTCATAGCAAAGACCAAATTAATAAGCTTAGAAGTAGCCTTAGAGAATTTGGTTTTATAAATCCCATACTTATAGATAAGGACTATAACATACTTGCTGGTCATGGCAGAGTAATGGCAGCAAGGGAAGAAGGAATAAAAGAAGTTCCCTGTGTGTTAGTGGAACATTTAACAGAGGCCCAGAAGAAAGCCTATATTTTAGCAGATAATAGACTGGCTATGGATGCAGGCTGGGATGATGAGATGTTAGCTTTAGAGTTGGAAAATTTAAAGGAACTAGATTTTGATATAGACTTTACAGGCTTTGATGCTGCAGAAATAGATGAGCTTTTTAGTAATATCCACGATAAAGATGTGCAGGATGATGATTTTGATGTAGATTCAGCATTAGAAGATGAGCCTATTTCAAAACAGGGTGATATTTGGATACTTGGGAGGCACAGACTTATTTGTGGAGATAGCACTAAGGCAGAAACTTATGAGAAACTGATGGATGGAAAGAAAGCTAATTTATGTGTTACTGACCCACCTTACAATGTAAATTACACTGCTGGAAGTGAAAATGAGAGAAAGATTAAAAACGATAATATGGAGGATAAAAACTTTTATGAATTCCTATTAGCTTCGTTTAAAAATATATTTAATTCTCTTGAGGATGGTGCTGCAGCTTATATATTCCATGCAGATACAGAAGGGTTAAATTTTAGAAAGGCTTTCAAGGATGCAGGATTCCATCTTGCTAATGTGTGTATTTGGGCCAAGCAATCATTGGTATTAGGTCGTTCTGATTATCAATGGCAGCACGAGCCTATTCTTTATGGGTGGAAACCTACGGGAAAGCATAGATGGTATGCAGATAGAAAACAAACAACTATCTGGAATTTTGATAGGCCTACAAAATCAGAACTTCATCCAACTATGAAACCAGTACCTCTTGTAGCTTATCCGATCCAAAATAGCAGTATGAGTAATTGTATTATATTAGAGCCTTTTGCTGGCAGTGGTTCTACTTTAATTGCCTGTGAGCAGTTAGGAAGAATTTGCTATGCTATAGAACTTGATGAAAAATACGCAGATGTTATTGTGAAAAGATATATTGAGTATGTTGGAACTGATGAAGAAGTTTTTCTAATAAGAGATGGAGAAAAAATACCATATAAAGGGCTTATGAAATCTACTAGAAACTAAAATACAAAGTATGTGATTTAGACTAATTTTTATTTAAAATTCTTGAAAATCAAATAATTTAACTTGACTTTCGCAGCAAAAAACAGAAAAAAAGGCCTAGGCCCTGCATATTGCAAGGCCTACGGGCTTTTTGTTTTGATCATAAAGTTGTTGTGATACAGCTCATTTTTTGGTCTGAGCAATAATTTC
>NZ_RXHQ01000037.1 GCF_004138105.1 Xylanivirga thermophila
TCGTTGTCAAGGTTGGGTAGTATTTTCTCGTATACACTCGAAAATCTCCACCCTCCCCTTGACAAGAGGAAGTAAATGGATAAGTATGATTTTCTCAAAAGTGTTGCATTTAATATTGCAATTTAGACCATGTTTTTTATTCTCAAAAAATCCATTCCTATATTGCTTTTTTAATCATTTCATGGTACAATATTTGCTGTCTATTTAGAGCGAGGAGGTGAACAATTTGCCAAATATCAAATCAGCTAAAAAAAGAGTTACAGTTGCTGAACATAAAACACTCAGAAACAAAATGATAAAAACCAATTTAAAAACCAGTATTAAAAGCTTTGAAAATGCTGTGGCACAAGGAGATATTCAGACTGCAAAAGCGCTATACCCTAAGGTAGAAAAGCATATTGATATGGCCGCCTCCAAAGGGACTATACACAAAAACAATGCCAGCCGCAAAAAAGCAAGCTTAGCTAATAAATTAAATACTATTGAAAAGGCACAATAAATATATATTAAATAGGCAAAAGCTTCCCATTTCAGGAAGCTTTTTTTGTTATACACATATTTATAATAAGCAATTCAAGACCAAGGCGATCCAGCATATTACCACTTTTTATACTATAATCTAGTTCAAGACAATCTTTTAAAGCTTGCTCCAATTCTTGCAGAGTAAAATTTCTAGCCTGCTGTATACATTTATCCGCTACAAATTCTGGAGTTCCCATTTTTTGAGCTATAATCCTTTTTGAATAACCTTGTCTACTATAGCCCTTTGCTTGGGATATCAGCCTAAACTGTCTTACTATCATACCCAATATGGCAAATATGGATTGTCCTTGATACAATAACTCATCCAAAAGCACCAAGGCACCACTAGCGCTTTTTTTCCCGATTTCGTCAACTAGCTGGAATATAGTATTATCTAGAGCCCTTGTTACTAATTTATCTATAACCGGTCTTTTAATAACCGTATCATTGTCCGCATATGATATGAGCTTGTTTAGCTCATTATCTACATCCTGTAGATTTGTTCCCACCAAATATACAAAATATCTTATGTCATCTGCCGACATAGATTTTCTCTGCTTTTTTAATCTACCTTGCACCCATGTTTCTATTTCATAATCCTTAAGTCTATCAAATGATATCACTTTGCCCATTTTTTTAACAGCTCGATATACCGCTTTTCTTTTGTCCACATCCCCTCTCATGTAAAACACCAAACAACTAGTGTCCGGTATATCTGCGGTGTATTTTTTTAGTTTTTCCATATCGCTTTGCTGTCCCTTTCCTGCATAAAACAAGGGTAAATCCTTTACCACCAAAAGCCTCTTTTCATCCATGAAAGGTAGAGTTTCACATGCATTTATGATATCATCTATGGAAATATCATTTCCATCCATAACACCATAATTAAGATCCCTAAAATCAGGTCTTAACATAGTATCTATCATCCTGTTAAGGGCCTCTTCCTTAACAAATTCTTCCTCACCACAAAACAGATAGAGTTTATTAAATTTTTTATTACTTATATCATTAAATATTTCCCTATACCCCATAACCATCCCTCTATACAAGTGTCACTATATAAACGCATTTTTCTCCATTAAATAATTTTATCACATGATTGTCCTTATCATATTTTAGCATACCTTGCCCTATATTCAAAACTGGTTCATTTCCCAATCCATAAAACACATCGTCTGATAATGTCCTGAGACATTCTTTCTGCTCATATGCATCTAGGCTATTCCAATCTTCGTCGCTCATTTCAAAGGCACCATAAAATCCATCTATTAGATTAATAGCCTCCATTAAATCCCTTACTATATCGCTATATTCCCTGCCATATCTAACACCCATAAAATACCTTCTTTCTCAAGTTTAACAATACAGTCCAGCTAAATAGCCGGTAGAAAATGCTATCTGCAGGTTAAATCCTCCTGTATATCCGTCTACATCTATTACCTCACCTGCAAAAAACAACCCATCTACGAGTTTTGATTCCATTGTACGAGGATCTATCTCCTGTACATCTACACCACCTGATGTTATTATGGCCTCTTTTATAGGCCTATATCCCTTTATATTTAACTTAAGTTCCTTAAGCAGTTCCACTAACCCCAATCTTTCCGCCTTTGTTATCTGATTTATAGGCTTATCAGAAGGTACCCCAGATAATTCTATAATTACTGGGATAAGTTTTTTTGGTAGAAGATCATCTAGACCATTAGAAAATATCTTTCTGGAGTACTTTTCAAAATCCCGCTGTATTCTCCTATCAAGTTGCTCGGAGGTTAAGGCAGGCTTTAAGTCTATCAAAACAGTATAACCCTCACCCTTTGTATCCCTCATGTATGAACTTGCAGATAGGACTATTGGTCCTGATATGCCAAAGTGGGTAAACAGCATTTCTCCAAAATCCCCATATACCTTTTTACCTATTTTATTCAAAACGGATATGGATACATTTTTTAACGCCAACCCCTGGGCATCCTTTGGCCAGCTTTCGTAGGTTTCAAGTGGCACTAGTGAAGGTTTCGGTGTGACTATCTTATGTCCATTTTTCTCTGCAAATCTATAACCATCACCAGTAGACCCGGTCTGGGGATACGATAATCCGCCTGTTGCTATTACTACACTATTACAAGATATATATCCTCCCGCCTTTAGCATGACACCTTTTATGACTCCGTCTTTAGATACAACCTCTACAACTTCGTCATATACCAACTGCACACCGCTTCTCTTTAGTTCATTTGTTAAAGCTGATACCACATCCTTAGCCTTATCAGATACGGGGAATACTCTATTTCCTCTCTCCACCTTGGTTTTAACACCCCGTTCATCAAAAAAACTTATAACATCATCATTGGATAATGTATTAAATGCACTGTACAAAAACTTTCCATTTACAGGTATATTGGAGATAAGTCCTTGAATATCTGTATAGTTGGTAATATTACACCGGCCTTTACCTGTTATAGAAAGTTTTATACCTAGTCTTTTATTTTTTTCTATCAATACTACATCTAAACCACGCTTGGCGGCAGTGGCGGCAGCCATCATACCAGATGGACCACCACCTATTACTACCACCTTATAATCTGACGACAATTGCTTCACCCTCTACAAAAATTTTAATCCCTTTTATATTATGCCACAATCGTCAGCCATATTGCTACATATTCTCTGCAATTGTCTTTATTTTTTCTTCTTCCATCTCTTCTTTGGAAATATCGCCATGATGCACACAAAGCATACATATAAAAGCCAGCACAAAAGCTACACATGCATAGAGGAATAGGGGTTCATAGCTTCCTACCATATCCTTTATCCATCCAAATAGTATGGGACTTACTATAGCTGCACAAGATGAAAAGAAATAATAGTATCCCGTATATGTGCCCATTCCTCCCTTGGGAGCCATTTCTACCACCATGGGATATGAATTTATGTTTATACATGCCCAAAATATGCCACCTATTACAAGGAGTATACATATCATTAATTGATTACGTATAAATATAAGGGGTATAAATACTACTAAAGCCCCTATTATCCCCAAAAGAATAGTCTTTTTTCTCCCAAGCTTTGAAGCTATAAAACCTGCAGGAATAGCAAATGCTAGAAATGCCAATGAAAAAGATGTAAGCAATATAGATGCATCCCCTGCATCTATATTTAGTATATATTGTCCATACAATGAAAAAAAAGTCTCTACAGCATTAAAACCTGTAAACCAAAAGAATATGGCAAAAAGCATGAATATTAGACTCCTATTCTTAGACACATCCTTTTGATGTATTTTTTCTTCCTCTTCAAGCTGAACAGCTTTAGGCTCTTTTATAAAACTATATAGCAATATAAGGGCCACCACCATAACTACAGAAGCCATATAAAATGGATATGCATGATTTGATTTGTAAAGGAATCCCCCTACACCATATGCAATAACGGCTGCTAAACCACCCATAAAATTTATAATACCATTTGCCTTACTGCGCAAAGGGCTGGGCGTAACATCTGGCATAAGTGCAACTGTAGGTGCCCTATATATGCTCATTGAAAAATTCATCATTATGACAAAAGTCATAAGGGAAGCGAGACTGGCAGCTGAAGGTATTAGAAAACAAAAAATAGCTGCCAGCGGTACACCTATAAGTAAATAGGGCATTCTTCTGCCAAACCGGGTATTGGTTTTATCGCTAAGTGATCCAAACAAAGGCTGAAATATAACTGCAAACAAATTGTCTATGGTCATAATGGCGCCTATAAGGGCAGCACTCTCTATATATTCCTCCAACATTATGGGTACATAATTATTATATATGGGCCATACTATGCTTGCAGAAAAAAAGCCAAGGCCCAATATAAACGTCTTTTTATAATCCAGCTTCACAAAACCATCCCCCTCTAACAAATATCTAAGAACACATCTGCCTTTTTACATCAAGGGCTACATCAGGATAATTTGTTATAATACCATCTACTCCCGCCTTTATCATAAGCTCCATATCCTTTTTATCATTTATGGTATATGGATTTAGTTTTATACCATGTTCCTTACATCCCTTTACCATCTCGGGGATTATATTATAATAGGATGGATGAAGGGCATCTGCATTTAGCTGCATGGCATATCTCCAAGGCTCCACCATACCACATGCATAAAGAAGTCCTATTTTCACATCACCATCCATAGCCTTTATATCCTTTAGGCTGTAATGGTTAAATGAGGAAAATATAACCTTATCCTTAAAATCATATTTTTCTACCATATCAAGGAGTTTTCTTTCAATATCTGGATATATTATAGGCCCACTCTTTATCTCGATGTTTAAAAGGCCATTCCAACCCTTTATTAGGCATAGCACCTCCTCCAGTGTGGGGATGGTAGCCCCAGCAAACTCATCAGAAAACCAGCTTCCAAAATCAAAACCTTTAAGCTCATCCAACGTAAAATCCTTTATCATACCCTGACCATTGCTAGTACGATTTATGACAGGATCATGTATTACCACTAATTCTCCGTCCTTGGTTAGATGAACATCCAATTCTATACCTTCAGCTCCCATCTCCAAAGCTTTTTTAAATGCAGGTATTGTGTTTTCAGGTGCATAGCCTGATGCACCTCTATGGGCGATTATAATTGACATATAGAGCACCTCTCTTTTTCATGTTTTATATAATAATATATTCTACATCTACTAAAAAAAACCTTTAATATGAAATGCTAATAATATTACATCTAACAATGCATTACTATGCAAAAATTAAATTCATATTTTTAAAATTAAGGATTTCAGATACAAAAACCTATTGTTGACAAAGCTCTACTTTTTCTGTATATTGTAACTGTTTATATCGTTTATTCTATTATTATGGAGGCGTCTGCATGAAATTCTATTACACTGTATCCACCAATTTTTATGGCAATACTAATCCAGAAGAATTAATCTTAAAATATGGAAGTCCCCTCTATGTATATAATGAGCATATACTCAGACAACGTTGTCGGGATATGGTACGGCTTGTAGATTATCCACATTTTAAAGCCGGATATTCAGTAAAGGCCAATTCAAATATACATTTACTTAAAGTAATTTTAGAAGAAGGTCTAAATGCCGATGCCATGTCCCCAGGGGAGATATTTTTACTGTTAAAAGCAGGCTTTAATCCAAACCAGATACTGTATGTGAGCAATAACGTATCGGTAGATGAAATGAAATTTGCAGTGGATAATAATATCACTGTCAGTATAGATTCACTTAGTCAACTTGAACTTTTTGGCCGGACCTTCCCGGGGAGCAATGTAGCCATACGCTTTAATCCAGGCATAGGAGCTGGACATAATGAAAAGGTAATAACAGGTGGAAAAAAAACTAAATTTGGCGTTAATATAGATTTAGTACCTCAGGTAAAGGATATATTAAAAAGGTACAAGCTTAAACTTATAGGTATAAACCAGCATATTGGATCGCTGTTTATGGAAGGAGAACCTTATCTTAAAGGAGCAAAATCCATATTAGATACTGCAAAACATTTTGACGATCTTGATTTTGTTGATCTTGGAGGTGGATTTGGCATCCCCTATCACAAACAGCAAGGAGAAAAATCTTTAAATATTGATTATTTGCGTCATGAGCTGAATATACTGATAGATAGATGGGTAAAAGACTACGGAAAGGAAATAACCTTTAAAACGCAGCCTGGCAGATATGTAATTGCCGAGTGTGGCGTACTATTAGGTAGAGTCCACGCTATAAAGCAAAATAGTAGTACTGTTTATGTAGGTACTGATATTGGATTTAATAATCTTATGCGCCCGGTATTATATGATTCCTATCATGAACTTGAGATCTATAGGAAAGGTAACATTATAAATTCAGACGAAGTATCTCCTGTTACTATAGTAGGTAATATATGTGAAAGTGGGGATATAATCGCAAAAAATAGACCTATGCCACCTTTATGCGAAGAAGATATTATAGGCGTTATGGATACAGGTGCATACGGCTATTCCATGTCCTCAAATTACAATAGTAGATTAAAACCAGCAGAAGTACTTATAAATGAAAATGGTGAAGATATCCTTATACGCAGGCGAGACACCTTAGAAGACCTTATTAGAAACTTTTGTTAGTGTATAATATTTGTAGGCAAAAAGGTATAAAAAGGAAGGGCATCCATAAGACCCCTTCCCTGTACATGAATCATCCGTTATAATGAAATTATCAGAAATCATAGAACGGAGGATATCATGTATACCATAAGTTTAAACGATAGCGGATTAGATTTCAAGACCTTGGAGCAGAAAATTTACAGGACTGTTTGTGAAGTTGCATGTGATGTATTAAAAGATGTGCTGGAGATTCTGGATAAAATGCTTATGGCGACACGGGATATAGATAAATATCGGCATAAGGGTATAAAAAAGACCCATATCCATACTGTGATGGGTGTTATAGATTATGAGAGAAGAATCTATGAATACTACAACGAAGATGGAAAGAAGCAATATGTATATTTATTAGACCAATACTTAAAAAATGAGACTATTGGGCATGTTTCTACTAACCTAGCAGAGAAAATAGTTGAAAGGGCACTGGAGGAATCGTACCGGAAAACAGCCCAAGCAATGGAGAGTACGACTAATTCGAATCTAAGCCATACAACAGCATGGAATGTTATACAGAAAGTGGGGTTAAAGCTTAATGAGAAGGAGCAGCATCTTGTTGATAGATATGAGCATGGTAAGTTAAACGGCGATCGTGAAGTAGATGTACTATTTCAGGAAGCAGACGGTGTTTGGCTCTCCATGCAGGGCAAGGATAGACCCAAAAAGGGTAGCAAGAAGGAAATGAAGGTTGCTATTAACTATGAAGGTTTTGAGAAGAGAGAGGGCCAGAAGGAAGGATATCAGGTTCATAACAAGACTGCTTGTGCGGGGTTTAATAAAAGTCAGGACTTTAAAAAGTTATGGGAAGCTAAGGTAGCTGAGCAGTATAACGTAGATGAGATCAAAGTAAGAATTGTTAATGGTGATGGTGACCCTTGGATTAAGCCTGATTTAGGTCAGGATGGTGTCCATTTTCAGCTGGATCCTTTTCATATTTCCCGTGAGGTTTTAAGGAAAGTGCCTGATAAAAAACAGGCAAGGAAATTAAATAAATTACTAAAGAAAGGTAAAGCAGACGAGTCCTTTAGATACTTAACTGATCTATTAATAGAATATAATCAAGA
Organism: Xylanivirga thermophila; assembly: GCF_004138105.1. Taxonomy (NCBI): domain Bacteria; kingdom Bacillati; phylum Bacillota; class Clostridia; order Caldicoprobacterales; family Xylanivirgaceae; genus Xylanivirga; species Xylanivirga thermophila. The sequence goes on from NZ_RXHQ01000037.1 coordinate 7,741, forward strand.
TGAGGATAAGTTTAAAAAACTTGAGGAATTGTATAATTATTTATCCAATAATCGTGAGGGGCTTATACCCTATAGATTAAGGGGTTTAAAGCTGCCTGAATTACCCGATGGACTTACTTATAGGGGTATGGGAACGATGGAGGGCAATGTATGCGATATGATTACCTTACGGATGAAGAATCGGAAGATGAGCTGGTCCGAAGAAGGTGCTAACAATCTAGCCAAGCTATTGGCCGCTAGAGCTAGTGGTACACTTTATGAGGAGCTAGATGGAGTATTTGATGGTGCAGTATCAGAGAAGATGCTAGATGAAATGATAGAGATTGTACAGCTATCAGCTGCACAGGCTAATAGGAAGCCCAAAAAGAGCAATATCTATCCAATACATAGTGCACCTATGCCTTATGAAGGACAACCCCTAACAGAGGGCAGAAAGGCAATTAGGAACTTAGTTGAAAATCGAGTGGTTAGCGACCTTAACTTTTTATATTAGGATTCAATGACAATAAAAAGCGATGGACAGATACCATCGACCCCAGAGCCGAGCTACGCTGTCAAGCCCGGAATGTAATGGAGTTTATTTTAGGCTTGACAGCAATGGCAAATGGTAAAATAGCATTGTTTTTATTGGATAATCTAAATGGATGATTTTGTAAGAGAAAACGTGCCAACGAATACTTGACACATACGAAACTTTTACCATAGTTGAATTTTATATATTTTAATAATATAATTAAAATATTATGATCTTTAACAGGAGGTACTAATTATGAATACAGATACAGTAGTAATAGCCGACTCATGCTGTGACCTGCCTTATGAATATATCCAAAAACGAAATGTTCCAATTATATACTATACATATATGTTAAATGGCACTGAATACATAGATGACTTCGGCCATACTATGCCTTACGAGGACTTTTTTGCCGCAATGCGAAAAGGCGCCGTACCTACAACTTCCCAGGTAAACGTACATGTTTTTGCAGATATGTTTGAAAAATACATAAAAGAAGGAAAATCTATTATATATTTGAGCTTTTCCTCAGGGCTTACAGGCAGTTTTAATAATGCCCTTATGGCTAGAAATATGCTAATAGAAAAATATGAAAACGCAGACATAACTATTATCGATACCCTCTCAGCCTCCATAGGGGAAGGGTTGTTGGTATATAATGCCGTTGAAATGCTCCATAACGGTGCTTCTAAACAGGAGATAATAGATTGGGTAGAGCAAAATAAATGGCGCATCAACCACTGGTTTACAGTAGATAACCTAGTATACCTCAAGAGAGGCGGGAGAGTTTCAGGTGCTAAAGCCTTTGTAGCCAATGTAATGGATATAAAACCTGTCCTAAACATAGATAATGAAGGTCATCTTATTCCCATATACAAGGCAAAAGGGCGAAAAAAGGCTATGCGTACACTGGTAAGTAGGATGGAAGAGTTAGCGGTAAATCCCGAAGAGCAGGTAGTTGCCATAAATCATGGTGATGCTTTAGATGATGCCCTATGGGTGGCAGAGAAGGTAAAGGAAAAATTCAATGTAAAGGATATCATAATAAACTCTGTAGGACCAGTTATAGGCTCCCATTCAGGACCAGGCACCCTATCACTATTTTTCTTTGCAGAAAAACGTTTTATAAATGAAAAATAGTTTTATTTTAGCAAATGCCCCCTATTTATACATAAATAGGGGGCATTTATATATGGAAAGTAACTTCATATCCTATTTCCACAATAGGGACAATATGAAAAGGAATTATCTATCTCTGCACCACAATGGGAACAGGTACAACTCTTTTCACCTTTATCATAATAGACATCATAACCATATATCTCTTCTAACCTGTCAATATCAACAGTATTACTAGACTTGAGTTCATCAATATAATCCTTTGGCACTTTATATAATCTATTACAACATCTAAAACGCACATAATATCTCTTATTCCATCTAAATAAAGGAATAAAAAATAAATGAAAATAAGTATACTTCTCAATAAACTGAGCCCTTGAATAACTGCCACACTTACATACTATATTTTCAAATTCTTTAATGATACGTTCATTATCTTGAATACCAAATATACCTATGAAAAACATGTCTATCCTCCTAAAGCATCAAATTAGCTTTAGTGATATTATACCACAATCTATTATACAGCACATACTCTTCTTGTAGCGACTATATTTGCATCGGTATCTGCCACATTATATATCAATACATCCCCTATATCTATCGGAGCATATACATTTTTTCTGGATATCTCATCCAATACTTCTCCTATTCTCTCCTTTGGGATAGGTTTATCAGTCTTTACAGAAATAAGCTTGTAATCGCCCCCATCTATCCACATGGATGTAGTTACCGTCCTCATAGGACAGGTAGCCTCCTGAATTGCATATTGCACGCCCCTTTTACATCCATTTCCCTTTACATTCCATTCCTCCCCTGTTTTATCTACAATCAAATTACATCCCCTGGGACACAGAATGCATACAAGCTTCATCATTTTCTGCCACCTCCTCTGCATTTACCCATCTTATCTCCATACTCCCACCCTCTTGCATCTTATCCAAGACATTCGACGGCAGTCTAAGTTTTTCCATCTTCCCTGGGGTAACCTGAACATACTTGCGAGAATATATGACCTTACCTCCATGGTTTAGCACTATACTCCCATTTATATATATATCATCTACCCTAAAAAATATCTCAAAAGACTCTTTAGATCTAATAATCTGGGGAACTGTATAGCGTACACCTGCTCCCGCCTTTACGCATACCCCACCTTCAGTGAATTTATTTTTTATATACAATGCTGCACCCTTACCTGCAATCTCTGCCTCCTGACTTACATAATCCACTACATCATGTACCTGCAGGACATTACCACATGCAAATATTCCTGGTATATTTGTGTGTCTATATTCATCTACTATTGGACCACCAGTTACCTTATCAAGCATCACTCCAGCTGATTGACTAAGCTCGTTTTCAGGTATAAGGCCTACAGATAAGAGCAAAGTATCACAAGATACATACTCCTCACTTCCTGGTATAGGATGCCTATCTTTATCTACTTCTGCAATAGTTACTCCTTCTACCCGATCTTTCCCATGTATTTGTACAACTGTATGGTTAAACTTAAGTGGGATTTCATAATCATCTAAGCATTGACGTATATTACGCTGAAGCCCTGTAGAATACGGCATTAGCTCGCATACCATCTTTACATTTGCCCCTTCCCATACAAGCCTCCTAGCCATTATAAGTCCTATATCTCCAGAGCCGAGTATTACTATCTCTCTACCAGGCATATAGCCTTCAAGATTAACAAGTCTTTGGGCCATACCAGCCGTATATACCCCCGCAGGCCTAGTACCTGGTATCATAAGGGCACCGCTGGTACGCTCTCTGCATCCCATTGCCAATATTACAGCCTTTGCCTTGAGCTTAACTATCCCTTCCTTAGGACTTATTGCATATACCATCTTATCCTTTGTTATATTTAAAACCATGGTGTTTAAAAGATAAGGTATCCGCTCTTTTTCTACCTTATCTATAAATCTTTGGGCATATTCTGGTCCCGTTAGCTCTTCACCAAATAGATGTAGTCCAAATCCATTGTGTATGCATTGGTTTAGAATCCCACCTAGATAATTATCACGCTCCAGTATAAGCACATCTTCTATACCGTTTTCACGGCAGGCTAATGCCGCTGCAAGACCTGCTGGCCCACCACCTATTACGGCAACATCCACATCTCTTACCATCATTTATCACCCCTTAGTCCTTCTTTTATCCGACCCGATACAATATAAGATCTGCCACTGCCCTTGGTTATTTCATCTAATGGAATACCCCGTTCTCTGTTTAATATTTCCATAATTTTTGGAGTACAAAATCCTCCCTGGCATCTCCCCATACCTGCCCGGGTACGACGCTTTATTGCATCTATTGTCAAAGCAGGCAAAGGCCTATTAATCGCCTCTATTATTTGACCTTCAGTGACAGTTTCACATCGACATACTATCTGACCATATCTGTTATCACCTTTAATAAGTTTTTCCTTTTCGTCCCAATTAAGTTCCCTAAATCTGGGTATACCTTTTCTATAGGGATTGAAGTTAATTTTAGCACTAATATTTCCTGCATATTTGTACACCAATTCAGCCATATATTGTCCTATTGCCGGTGCTGCTGATAATCCCGGTGAACATATACCTGCAGCATAGAATAAACCAGGTATTTCATCTGATGCCCCTAGTATAAAATCTCCCGTATCAGCTACTGCCCTAATACCGGAAAAAACCCTAATAACATCCCGTCTCCCAAGGGATGGTATGGTCCTCAATGCCTTTGTATATACAAAATTCAAGCCCCATGAGGTAGTAGATGTATCCTCCTTAGTATCTATATCAACAGCATTTGGTCCTATCAAAAGATTTCCATCTACAGTAGGTGTGACTAGTACACCTTTTCCCAATGAACTTGGCGGTTGGAATATTACCCTTTTAACCATATCTCCTAGTTTTCTATCATAAAGGCAATACTCACCCCTTCTTGGAATTATCTTAAATTCTTCTCCGCCTAACATCCTGTTTATATCATCACTAAATATCCCTGCACAATTTATTATATATTTAGTTTTAAATTCTCCTTGAGTAGTTTTTATGTTAAAAATATTCCCGTCCCTTTTTATATTCTCTACACCATATCCCAAAAAGAATTCCACACCATTTTGTATGGCATTTTCAGCCATAGCTACCGTCAGCTCGTATGGACAGGTAATCCCAGCACTAGGTGCCCAAAGAGCGGCTATTATATTAGAATTTATATTCGGCTCCATCTGTAATACTTCTTGCGCTGACAAAATCTTAAGCCCTGGTACCCCATTCTTCTGACCCTGTTCAAACAACTTCTGTATCTCGTTCATATCCTCTTCATCAAATGCTAGCACCAGACTACCTATCCTTTTAAATGGGACATCCAGCTCCTTTGAAACCACATCATATAGGCTATTCCCCCATACATTCATTCTAGCCATCATACTGCCCACCTGGCAATCATAACCTGCATGTACTATGGCACTATTGGCACCGCTACTGCCCGTTGCCACATCTACCTCAGATTCAAGCACTCCTATTTTTATATCATATCTTGATAATTCCCTTGCAATGCTGCATCCTATTACTCCAGCGCCTATTACAATTGCATCAAACATATAAACCCTCCTTTTTAAATACAAAAAGCCATATAAACCAAACTGTATTTTGGTTTATATGGCTCTCACATCTCTCGCCAAGTTTATTCATTTATCTATATAGAGTATAGCATTTTAAAACATTATTTGTCAATAATGTTTTATCAGTCTTCCCTATCTATCTTTACACCTTCCATGCGCTCAAGCTCTGCTATAATACTCTCCTTTGTCATAGTTGGGGGAAGACTTAATAAAAATTTTACATTTATATAATCTTCATCCTGCTCTTGTATCCTTATATCCCTTATCTGTATCTTAAACCTCCCAATTACATCTGCAACTTTTGCTATTTGCCCAGGTACATTTCTTATAAATAGGGATATTTCTATATTCCCTACCCTTTTTTCAAATATCTTCTCTAGCTTTTTTAAAAATATTAAAGTAATATAAGACATTATAAATCCAGCAATTGCACCCTCATAAAACCCTGCACCCACAGCTAACCCAATACAAGCTACAACCCAAAGACTAGCTGCTGTAGTTAGTCCCCTTACCCTATGTCCATCATTCATTATAGTACCTGCACCTAAAAAACCAATGCCACTTATAACCTGAGCCCCTAACCTTGCAGGATCTAGATTGACCAAATCGTAATTGCTTTGAAATATATACTCTGAAGTAGTCATAACCAGTGCAGAACCCATGCATACCAGAGTATGAGTCCTAAAACCTGCAGGCCTATTTACAATTTCCCGCTCTAATCCTATGAGTCCTCCCATGATCATAGCTAAAAAAAGTCTTAATATCGCCTCCCATGCCACATCACAGCACCTCTTTCTTAAAAAATACATGAAAACACAAGAGCCATATAAATCAATATAATCATATTGATTTATATGGCTCTCTCATCTCCCGCCTTCAACCTTTATATCCTTTGTTTTAGTATACCAATAAAATATTCTATTGTCAATTTTTTAAAGTGCATTTTATCAAAGTTCCCAATAAAACTCCAAAACTATCAATAAATATATCTTTAAAACTTGCGCACCTGCCTGGCACAAATAACTGATGAAATTCATCACTAAAGGCATATAAAATACCTATTAGAAAACAAAGGAGAGCCGCCTTTTTTATACTATGCTGCTCGACCAAAGCATCAAATAATAACAATGCCAATATAAAAAATTCCGTTATATGAGCTATCTTTCTGACTATAAAGCCTGCATCTATACCGGGTATTAATTGGGATATATCTATCCCAATGCGATTAAATATCCGAAGCACAAATGAGCTAGTTTTGTTAGACTGCACTCCCGGTTGATTAGAAAAAATAAATATAATGACCATCCATATGCCTACATAAATCCATCGTTTCAGTGTCTTCCTATCCATCACTAAAATTCTCCCTTAATATTTACAACCCCAGTATCATATGGGCAAAGGTAAAGTAAAAGATAAGGGACAGGGCATCTACTATGGTAGTAATAAGGGGACTTGCCATTATAGCAGGATCTATTTTCATCTTTTTAGCTAATATAGGGAGCACTCCCCCCACTAATTTTGCAAATATAACAGTAACTACTAGAGTACTAGATACTGTCAGAGCAAGAAGCATATCATATCCTTCAATAAAATGTATCCTTAGAAAATTTATAATGCCTAATGGTATTCCTACCAACAAGCTAACCCTAAGCTCTTTCCATAAAACCTTCAGTGTATCACCAAATGAAATCTCCCCTAGTGCAAGGCTCCTTATAACAAGTGTAGAAGATTGAGACCCTGCATTTCCGCCTGTATCCATAAGCATAGGAATAAATACAGTCAATGCCACTACCGATTCAAGGGCGTACTCAAATTTACGTATTATAGCACCACTTATGGTAGCGGAAACCATCAATACCAAAAGCCATACAAATCTCCTCTTTGCGAGCACAAATACACTTGTATCCAAATACAGCTCATCTGAAGGCTCCATGGCAGCCATACGATGAAAGTCCTCCGTATTTTCCTGCTCTATTACATCTACTATATCGTCTATGGTAATAATACCTACCAGCCTATCTTCATGGTCTACCACTGGCATTACAAGAAGATCATATTTTTTGAATACTTCCGCTACATCTTCTTGATCGTCAGATGTCTTTACATATATTATATCCGTCTCCATTATATCTTCTATCTTTTTCTCCGGATCAGCCAATACTAAATCCCTTAGAGATACTATTCCTTCAAGCTTTCTCTGGGCATCTATTACATAACAGGTATATATAGTTTCCTTATCTTGAGCAGTCTTTCTTATCTTCTCCAGCGCCTCCCACACATGCATATATTTCTTCAAATCTACAAATTCTATGGTCATTAAACTGCCTGCAGAATTTTCAGGATAGTTCAAAAATTGATTTATTATCTTCCGCTCAGTCTCAGTAGAATTTTTGAGTATCTTTTTTACTACATAGGCAGGCATTTCCTCTATAAAATCTATCTTATCATCAAAATACAATGCATCTACAATAGAAGACAATTCCTTTTCATCAACCAACATGGATATATCCGTCTGTCTTTGTGGAGATAAATAAACAAATATATCAGCTGCCATATCCTTTGGAAGTAATCGAAAAACCAGAAGTGCAGTTTTATGATCAAGTTCATCTAAGAACTCCGCCACGTCTGCTTCCTGCATATCCTTTAACTCTTTTACCAATTTTACATAATCTTTTTGCTCTAAAAGCATTTTTAATTTTTCTAAATCCATTAGTCTTCCCTCCTTACATCATTTTGCTCCAGCCATATCCATTCTATCCCCAAATATTCCATTTTTTCTATGCTAGAGCGCCTAAACATGAGGAAATATACTGATGTAAGACGGTTACAATTTTTGGAAATTAAAGGTGATAGAATTTACGCGGCTATATAAAACATACTTTATAAAGTTAGTACCCTTGGGCTTACTATCAGGGTCAGGACTCATTCTACCACCTCCAAAATACATTTATATAAAAATACTAATACCAATTTAAAAGCTCCCTTTTGTTTTATAAGGGAGCTTTTAAATTGCCTAATTCTATTGTAACATCATATTCTAGCCATTTCAACATGTCGATCCATAAAAAATTCAATCTGCCTTACGAAAATATATTAGTTTTTTGGAATTTTCTATTGATAACTTTTGACCATTATGGTATAATCCTATGTAAAATAATAAAAGATTTTATATGTATGATTTATATAAAAGCTTTTCCTGCATTTCCTATGATGTATTGTAGTCATACTTATAGCTTAGAACTGTGGGTATCATCTGCTTTTTATTGTAACAAAATATAGTATTATCAATATACTAAACTATGCAAGTTATTATAGGTTGTCCTCTATATTTTTTATATAAATTTATAAGAGGATATTTTTTAACAGCCTTTTGACCATTATAGTCATAACTTTTTTATACTATCTTTGGAGGAATGGGATATGGAAACAAATAATATATTATCAAAACTAGATACCAATACTATGGGAATATTCAATATAATACGGCATAATGGACCTTTGACAGTTACTGGTTTAATGGAAGTTACACAAACACCTAGAACTACTCTAAATCGCAATATAAAGGAATTGTTAGAGAGGAAACTCATAAAACAGGAAGGAACCGATTCTTCATCAGGTGGTAGACCTCCCGCCCTATTTTCAGTAAACCCTGATGGGGTGTACACAATCGGCATGGAGCTATCGAGGTCTAATATAAGACTTCTCATATGTAATACCATACTAGAACCCATATGGATATACGATATGCCCATAAATACAAACAGTACTCCTGAGGAAGTATTCCCTAAAATATTCTCCATATTAAACGATGCCATAGATGCCTCTATCCCAGATAAACAACGTCTCATAGGGATGGGAATAGGCTCAGTAGGACCTTTGGACTTAAAAAAGGGAATACTCTTAAATCCATCTAGCTTTCCAAATACAAGTTGGACCAATATAAACCTAAAAGAGCTTTTCGAGTCAAACCTTAAGATACCTACATTTGTAGAAAATGGCGCTAGTACCGCTGTTATGGGCGAATATGCCAAAAATGCCTCTAAGGGTATCCATAATATAATATATATAAACGTTGGTGTAGGAATGCGATGTGGTGTGGTACTTAGGGGACATCTTTTAGGAGGCGATGGCAATGCAGAAGGTGCATTTGCCCATATGGTATTAAAACCTGGAGGTCGTTCCTGTTATTGTGGTAATTATGGATGCGCTGAAAGTTATGTCACCATACCAGCTATAATAAAGGAATTCCAATACGAACTAAGGAAGGGCAAAGAAAGTATACTGATGAGCAACATGTCAGTAGATGAAATAACATTTAAGGACATATGCACTGCAGCAAAAAATAACGACTTTTTAGCTACAGAAGTCATTGAAAATGCTGCTGTATATACCGGTTTAGCCATAGCTAATATAATAAATGTGCTACATCCTCAGATGATAGTACTAGGCGGTATGATCCCAGATAATTCGAAATATTATTACAATCGCACAATAGAAGTCGCTAAAAAAAACATATATAATCCTGGACATCTAAAATACGTCTTTTGTCCACCATCTTTAGGGCACAACACTATCGCTGCAGGCGCTGCAGCATTAGCACTATCAAAATACGTTAAAGGGGGTTTTAAAAATGCTGTTTGAAATATTCATAACTTTTTTTAAGATAGGATTATTTACATTTGGGGGAGGATATGCAATGATTCCCCTTATAGAAGATGAAATCGTCAATAAGAAAAAGTGGCTTAAATCAGAAGATATAATCGATATGTTGGCCCTATCAGAATCAATACCAGGCTCAATATCTATAAACTCTGCTACCATAATGGGATATAAACTATCTGGCAAGGCGGGAGCAATAGCAGCTATGACCGGCGTAATCCTGCCATCATTTTCAATAATAACCCTTATAGCCATATTTGCAAGTCAGTTCCATGGCAGTCCAATAATGGACGCTGCTTTTCTTGGTATAAGATGTGCAGTTGTTATATTAATAGCTCAATCAGCAAGGAAGATAACAAAGGCTACAGTAAATGATGCTATAGGCCGCATAATACTACTAAGTACTATTTTCCTTGTCACATTTACAAATATTCCAGCAATATCTGTTATTATATTGGGAGCAATAATGGGGATTTTCACACCTAAGATTGAACATTTTAAATCTTGCCGATCCTTAAAAAAGGCGGAAAATAAATGATTTATATAAAACTATTTCTAACATTTTTTAAGATAGGGCTCTTTAGCTTTGGTGGAGGATATGCTATGATCCCCCTTATAGAAAAGGAACTAGAAAGTCACAATTGGATGACCAGTTCCCAGTTTTATAATATAATAGCCGTATCGGAGACAACGCCAGGGCCTATATCTGTAAACTCTGCAACATTTGTTGGATATGAAGTAGGTGGAATATTTGGCAGTATAGTAGCAACCATGGGTGTAGCAGCCCCTTCCCTCATTCTGATACTTATAATATGCAAGTATCTCTTGAAATACCAAGACAACGGCATTTTTAAAAATGCCTTCTCTGGCATACGTCCAGTAGTAGCAGGGCTTATCATAGCAGCAGCATTTTTTGTAGCTCAAACTTCCGTATTCAAAAAATCTGTAACTGTAAGCACAATACACGATGCCGCCATACATCCTTTTAAGTATTTAAATTTTAAAAGTATACTAATATTAATCATAGTCGCTTTGATGCTAGAAAAATTTAAACTCCATCCCATACTTGTTATATTCTTGTCCGGAGTAATAGGCGTTGTATTCTTTTATATAATTTAATTTTAAAAAGCCATCCGTTATTTACGGACGGCTTTTTAAAAATCTACATAGCTATGGGTACACAGATCTTCCGGCGTACCATTAGATTTTGAGGATCCAATCCCGGATTTGCAGACATAATAGCCTCTACGGTGGTGTTAAACCTACGGGCAATTGCATATAGAGTATCACCAGATTTTATAACATAGACAAGTGAACCAGGTGGGCAAGAAGGATATACAGGACCTACAGGTATACATATCCTCTGGCCTATCATTAGATTTTGAGGATCCACTCCTGGGTTTACAGCCATAATAGCCTCTACAGTAGTATTAAATCTCTGTGCTAGTTTATAAAACGTATCTCCGGACCTTATTATATAAGGCATAGTATTTGGTGGGCAAGAAGGATATACAGGGCCTACAGGTATACATATCCTCTGGCCTATCATTAGATTTTGAGGATCCACTCCTGGGTTTACAGCCATAATAGCCTCTACAGTAGTATTAAATCTCTGTGCTAGTTTATAAAACGTATCTCCAGACCTTATTATATAAGGCATAGTATTTGGCGGACATTGGTGCATATCAGGCCAGCCCGGATATCCACCCCAGTAACCGCCGTAACAGCCATCATAATAACACATCCATATCACCTCCACAAGTATGTGCCTACAATAATATATTCAATTGAATAAAATAGTGTTACAAAGGGGAAAATATTGGTATAATATTAATAGCCAAATCAATTTATAAATAGCTGGAGAAGAATAATATGCGTAATTTAAACAATAAAAAAAGATTTATTTTCCTTTGTCTGATTGTAACTCTTTTATTTGTATCTACTGCTTGTCAGACAGTAGATGGAATAATAAACAACAAAAAAATGGACAATAATCAAAACATCGATGTAATTCCCTTGGATGTAATCGATGATCTAGAAATTCAAAATGATAATAACCTTTTAGATGACAAGTCAATAAGCAAAAATGAAGAAATCGACGTACCTATAAAACCAGTTGAGCTACTTTTCTCATTTGCCGGAGATTGTACAATAGGTGGTGATTTAATATGGGGAGGTAAACCGGTAAAAGAGGATATATTCACCACCGAATGGAAACATCAAAACAAAGATTATTCTTTTTTCTTTAAAAATGTAAGATCCATATTTGAAAAAGATGATGCTACAATTATAAATCTAGAAGGTCCCCTTACAACGGCCACTAAGAGGGCGGATAAAAAGTTTGCATTCAAAGGCCACCCATCATTTGCAAATATACTTACCGAAGGCAGTATAGAGGTAGCTACTATTGCCAACAACCACATATATGACTACGGTGAACAGGGACTAAATAATACCACAAAGGCGTTAAATGAAAATGGAGTACTATATTCCCATGAACAGCATATTGCTTACAATACATATAATAATATAAAAGTAGCATTTTTAAGTTATAATGGCTGGGGGCTATGGGCAAAGGATATGGTTGAAAAAGGCATAAAAGAAGCCAAAGAAAACGGTGCTGATATAATACTTGTATCATTCCACTGGGGAGAAGAGAGAAAATATATTCCTAATAAAATACAAAGACAACTAGGACAATTTGCAATAGACCAAGGGGCAACTATAGTAGTAGGCCATCACCCCCATGTAATACAAGGTATAGAAATATACAAAGGAAGATATATAGCATATTCCTTAGCCAATTTTAGCTTTGGAGGAAATTATAATCCAAAGGACAGGGACACTTTTATATTTCAAACTACAATAACGTTAGACCCAAATACAAAGGAAATTAAACATATAAAACCTAATATAATTCCATGTTCCATATCATCCATACCCGGCCGAAATAATTTTCAGCCTACCCCTTTAGAAGGAGCTGAAAAAAATAGAATTCTAAACCGAATATTTGAAGGCAGTAAGGTATTTGAAGAAGGTATCAAGGAAGAAGATCTACATAACTAATCTTCTTCCCCTTCTATTATGGCCTCTATTGCATAGATAAGACCCTTTAGTATGTCATTATCATTCATAGAAGGCAATAATCGCTGTTTTGATGCTACCTGCTCAGGTAAATACGGCATATGTATAAACCCTCCCTTTATAGAAGGCTGTCTCCTATCTATAAGATATAAAAGTCCGTACATAATATGATTGCATACAAATGTACCGGCAGTGTTCGAGATAGATGCAGGAATACCATGTTTTCTTATATTCTTTACCATATATTCCATAGGAAGATTAGAGAAATATGCTGCAGGGCCATCCTCAAAAATAAATTGATCTGCAGGTTTATTCCCCTCATTATCCTCTATAGACGCATCATTTATATTTACAGCTATTCTCTCTATTCCAATATCCACTCTCCCCCCTGCCTGTCCAGTGCATAATACTATGTTAGGACTATATTTTTCAATATTATAGTATAACGTACTTATAGATTTTCCAAATACAGTAGGCAATATTGATTTCACTATCCGTGCTCCCGCCACCTTTTCAGGTAAATATTCCAATACCTTTTGAGCAGCATTTATATCATCTCCTCCAAATGCATCAAAAGCAGTCACAAGTATTTTCATTATAACCACCTTCCTCTTGTTTTAAATCTATTTGAAGCATGTGGTGTACCGGCCTAAACTTTACTATTACAACACCTTCAACCGTAGCTTCAAAGGGTGTAAAAGAAGCTCCTAATAAGCGAATTATATCCATGCCCTTTTCAAAATTCGTGCCCAAAGACATGGTCATATGGGGTATCCAATTTCCTGGCTTATAATAATCCCACGCCTTATCATCATAATCTCTAAATGCATTGAAAAAATTTCTATTTACTGATATTAGATTATCGTCTACTACAGGTTGATAAAATACTGTAGTGCTCTCACCAGGGAACACGCCTATGGAACAAAAATTCACCTTAAATGGCTCACTTCCTTTAAAAAAATGCTCTACCCTTGATTCAAATGTTGGATAATCAACGGTCTTGTATATGGCCAATGTTATATGGGGCTTACTACCTGATACCTTCATGTATTCACTAAGACCTTTATTATAAAGCTCATCCCATATCCCATATACCTTATTTTCCGTTTCTTCATCGAATAATAACTCCACTGAATATGGCATTGATATCATCCTAACTATTAACTTTATTATATATATTGTACCATGTTTATTAACATAAAAAAATCTATCTTACCATCCTATTATAAATTATGAATTGAAGTAAAATAACTACTTAATATAGTAAATTATACCTGACCGTTTTATATCAAACATATAATAATCTGTTAATACTTGCACACACTATAGAAGAAGGGAGGTATTATTTTGGGTAATAGAATTTATCATATTCCTTTATGGGATGCATTTAAAAAAGATAGCGATTGCCCCATATGTCTGCTTCAAAAATCATTGGAAACGAAATATCAAAAGGCTATCCTAGATACTCAATCGTTTATGGAAGAAGAATTTGATGAAATATTCGGGCACTATACAATATGTAGCATGCACCTTGATAATCTATATAAAAATTTTGACAAGTTTGGTCTTGCGCTGTTGATGAACAAGCTGCTTGCAAGAGAAATCTCCCATATGGAAGATATTAAAAATCATGAAGGCAATGAAAAATCATCCATTAGGAAGAATTTTGTTGACAGATTTATAGAAATAGGAGCATATAAGCAAAAAAAAGATCAAGATAAAGACACTGCAAGCATAAAAAAACCATGCTTTATATGCAAATCCGTAAACGAAGGAACCAATATGTATATAGAATCATTGATCCTCCTTTGGAGGGAGGATGATGATTTTAAAGATGTATACAAAAATTCAAAGGGATTCTGTCAAAGGCATTTTTATAACATTATAGACAAATCCCATAACATATTAGAGGATGAAGATCTAAATGAATTTATAGAATTGAACTATGCACTCCAAAAAATCAATATACAAGCCCTTACAGATGAACTAAAATGGTTTATAAAAAAATTCAACTATGAATTTGCCAGTGAACCATGGGGAAGATCTAAAACAGCTTTGATGCGCAGTATTACAAAGTTAAAACCATAAAAACCAGCATTTCGCTGGTTTTTTAGTTACCACCTATTTTGTCTTATTAACTCATCCAATTCCTTGCGTTTCTTTTGCGGCTGTATATCATCATCCGGATAACCTATAGGCAATAATACAATAGGCTCTATATATTCTGGCAGCTCCAATGCTTCATGGCATTTTTTAGAATCAAAAGCACACACCCAGCAAGTTCCAAGCCCTATATCAGCAGCTGCTAGGGTAATATGATCTGCAGCAATGGCTGCATCTATATCGCAATGGTCCTTGCCATCTCCCCTATGCCATGACTCCTTGTGATTGCCGCATACTACAATTATGGCGGGAGCAGTCTTTATCCACTCTCTATTATAACTGGAGATCACCTTTGTTTTAGCAGCTTCATCCGTCACCACAACAAAGGACAGCGGTTGATAATTACAGGCTGATGGTGCCATACGCGCAGTTTCCAATGCATATTTAAGTTTATCATCCTCAACCGGCTGATTTTTAAATTGCCTTACTGAATACCTCTTTTTAGCTAGTTCAAAAAATGCCATAGTCAATCCTCCCTATATCTTAAACTGTCATATAATTATTATATCATATCATGGAAAATATTCCATTATTGTAGTATTATCGTGTGTGTCAAGTTTTCGTTGGCACCTTTTTCTTCCAGAAAGTCAATCGCTATAATAATCAAGAAAAACATCTTAAATTTTACCATTTACCAAAGTTGTCAAGCCTAAAATGTACTTCGCTACGCTC
>NZ_RXHQ01000038.1 GCF_004138105.1 Xylanivirga thermophila
TTTTTAATCAATGTTCCTTAGGTGGTCTCATTGCCATGCCATTTTTTAATTTTCTGCTGCAAGAAGACCCTCAAGAAACTTTCAAAATTATTTTATAAAACTACTTGACTTTAATTAGCTGGTCTAATATTTATAACATAACTCTTATAATAGATTAAGCGAGATAAAAAGTAAATATGACTGCCGAAAATATAATATAACTGTAAATGTTTTAATATTTTTTTAATATCCCGTACTATTCATCAATTTCACTATTCATACGATACGATAGAGTAAATAGACTGTCACTCAAATGTACATTCTCAACCACCGTACCCTTAGGTGTAACTACATCTATTGGAGCAAAGTTCCATATGGCCTTTATACCACACTTTGCTAAATTGTCGGCTATTTGCTGGGCTTTCTTCTTTGGCGTGCAGATAAAAGCTACCTGTATATCCGATTTTTCTATAAATTTTTGCATATCATCTATATCCATTACCTGTATACCCCTTATACTTATACCTACGAGCCTCGGATTTATGTCAAATAACGCCTTTATATGAAAACCTTCCTTTTCAAAGCCACTATAATTTGCAAGAGCCTGACCAAGATTCCCTGCCCCCACTATTATTACATTATATTGTTCATGCAGCCCCAATATCTTTTTTATTTCAAAATATAACTCATCTACATTATAACCATATCCCTGTTGCCCGAAACCACCAAAACAGTTAAAATCCTGCCTTATCTGAGAAGCAGTAAGGCCCATCTTCTTACTAAGTTCGCCAGATGAAATTCGCTCTGTTCCAATCGCTCTCATTTCCCCTAAATATCTATAATATTTTGGCAATCTGCGTATTACAGCTTCTGATACTTTTTTCTCCTTTGCCATAGTATCCCCCCTAACTCTTTAAGTTAAATTTTTCACAATATTTTCTTCATAATACCATCTGTTTTGCAGTTATGTCAACTTGGTGCTTTTTTATGCTGCAAATCATAATTACACCATACTCCTATCTGTTCTATCAAGAATACAAAGATACAACACTACTATATAGCAATCATTATACCATATAAAGCCAATTTATGAAACAAAATTCTATTACTTCTTCAATATCTAATCTAAAATTAAACATGAAGCCCCTTTTATATCCAGCTCTTTTTTGTTATCATTATCTTAGCAATAAAAATATATTCATTGGAGAGTTTGATATGGTAATACTATCATGTAGTAAAGTATGTAAATATTTTGGCATTGATGTTATATTAGAGGATATAAATTTTTCTATAAATGAAGGACAAAAACTTGGTATAGTAGGTCCAAATGGGGCAGGCAAGTCTACCTTGTTTAAGCTTATAACGGGAGAATTCACTACCGATGGTGGCGAGATATTTTTCTCTAGTAATTTATCAATAGGATATCTACCCCAAAATGCATCGGTAGATTCCAATAATACTATATGGCAAGAGCTTTTGAAGGTATATGCCCCTGTTCTAGATATGGAAAAAAGACTTCGGGAATTAGAACATCAGATGCAAGATGGCCACCCTGCAATAATGGAAGAATACGCAAACCTTTATGAAAAGTTTGAAGATGCAGGCGGATATAGTTATGAAAGCAGTATAAAAGGAGTGCTTATCGGTCTTGGTTTTAATCCTGGGCAATATGAACAACCTATATATCAGTTAAGTGGCGGACAAAAAACTAGAGTAGCCCTTGCAAAGCTACTGCTCCTAAACCCAGAATTGCTTCTCCTTGATGAACCTACCAATCATCTGGATCTAGATGCCATGCAATGGCTGGAGGAATATTTAAAGGGTTATAGAGGAACTGTTATGTTAATATCCCATGATAGATATTTTCTAGATAATATCTGCGACAGCATTTTGGAAATAGAGAATAGAAAAGCCCAGCTATATGAGGGGAATTACTCTGAATATAAGCAAAAAAAGGATATGCTTACGAATAACCAATTAAAGCAATATAATCTTCAGCAAAAGGAGATAAAGCGACAACAGGCTATAATAGAAAAATATAGGTCATTTAACAGGGAGAAAAGTATCCGTGCTGCTGAGAGTAGACAAAAAATGCTGGACAAGATGGAGCTGATAGAAAAGCCCTATAAAAGTCAGGACACGCGCATATCGTTCGATATACTAAAGAGCACCGGAAATGAGGTACTGATAGCCAAAGATCTATCTATGCAATTTGGACAAAACATACTGTTTAAAAACCTATCGTTTCAGCTTAATAAGGGTGATAGAGTGGCTATATTGGGGCCTAATGGCATAGGAAAAACTACACTCCTTAAAATAGTGCTAGGAAGGCTCAATCCATCCTCAGGCAGTATAAAACTCGGTTCTAATGTGACCATAGGATATTATGATCAAGAGCAGACCAGCCTGAATCTTGAAAATACCGTAATACAAGAAGTATGGGAAGCTGCCCCTAACATGACTGAAACTGAGATAAGGAGTGCACTGGCGGCATTTTTGATCCGAGGGGACGATGTATTTAAAAATATATCCGCTTTAAGCGGTGGTGAACGAGGACGGGTACTCCTTACTAAACTAGCCTTAAAAAAAGATAACTTTCTAATATTGGATGAACCCACAAATCATCTAGATTTAGAATGTAAGGAAGTGCTTGAAAAGGCCCTGGCTGAATATCCTGGTACCATACTCGTAGTATCTCACGATAGATACTTCTTAAATAAGATCATAGATAGAATAATCGTAATGTCGAATGATGGCTTCGAAGAATGTCCTGGCAACTATGAGTATTATATAGGTAAGAAAAAAGAAGAAGCCCTCTTGGAATCACAAAAAGAGCAGAAAAAAAATGAGACTAGAACAGCACAAAAGCAAGCCCAAAAACAGGATAGGGAAAAAAGACGCAAAAAAGCCCTTATAAAGGAACAAATAAGTGAACTGGAAAAACACATAGATGAACTAGAAAATAAAATAGCTGACATAGAACAAATTCTGTGCCAGCCTGAACTATATGATAATCCGGAAAAAATGCTTGAAATAAACCAAGAATATAGTGGTTTAAAATCCCAACTAGACGACACCTATGAAAAGTGGTTGGAAATATCAGAGGGGTAGTTTATTCAAAAATGTCTCACCTCTGGTCATTACATATAATATGTCTATATCAGTGTTAAAAATAACTATATCAGCGTCTTTGCCAATTTCTATACTGCCCTTTCGATCATCACATCCCATGATACGGGCGGGAGTCAATGACGCCATCTTTACCGCATTATATATCTCCACATCCACCTTATTATACATATTTCTTATTAAGCGATCCATGGTAGCAATACTACCGGCAAACGCCTCAAAATCGGGCATAAAGGCGACCCCATCCTTTAATATAACCCTTTGTCCCTTCTTTTTGCTGCCAAGTATGGATTCCCCTTCTAGCCTACCGGCTGCCCGCATGGCATCCGTTATTAATGCTATTTTATCCGCACCCTTTATCTTATATATAAGCTGTAAAAGCTCTATTGGCAGATGTTTACCATCGGCTATTATCTCTACCGTCATACCATCTATTAGATAGGAACTCTCTACTACACCAAGCTTTCTGTATGCACTTACCCTGTGGACACCCTGCATGCCCGAATATAGATGTGTTACATGCGTAGCGCCATGGTTATAAGCTTCCAGCACTTCTTTATATTCTGCATCTGAATGCCCAATGGATGGTAGTATACCCTTTGAAACTAAATAATCAGTAAATGCCATCCCATAAGGCAACTCCGGTGCATAGGTAACCCTCTTTATTATATCGTTAGATTCAAACATACTCATGTACTCATCAGGTACAGGATATTTTATATATTTAGGATCCTGTGCACCCCTCTGAGTCATGGCAAGATAGGGTCCTTCTAGATGTACACCTAACACCTCGGCTCCCGCCTCACTTCGGTTCATAAAACTATTTATGATTTCTAAGGCAGAATATACCTCTTCGTCCTCACAAGCCAAGGTAGTTGGATATATACCGGTAGTACCGTGAAACGTGTGGATATTTAATATATCCTTTATTTCTTGCACATCTCCATCCAAAAAATCCCCTTCACCCCCGCCATGGACATGTATATCTATAAAGCCTGGGGATATAAAATTGCCTTTTACATCTATCACTTCTCCGGAATAGGACTTTACCTTATCCTTATATATATCTACTATTTTACTACCATCAATGGCAACATTATATCCTTTTAAAACCCTATCCTCCATAATTATATTGCCATTTGTAAATATTTTCATAGGTATACCTCTTTTTTCTCCCGTTCCGATCTATATATAGAGTTTATTATCTCTACTGCCACTTTACCTTCTTCCGGTGGAATCATAGGCTGCCTGTCATTTTCTATTGCATCTATCAAGTCATTTAATAATATATAGTGTCCACCACTTGAAATATGTGTAGCCCCTGTAGCACCGCCTATCTTTTCACCAGCATCGGGCCTTGGAATATCTTCATCAATAAAATCCCATCTTTCTATACCACTATCGGAAAATATAATAGTACCCTTTTCTCCATGTATCGCAAATGTAGTATCCAATCCGGGATAACAAGTGGTTGCCCCTTCTATAACCCCATATCCTCCACCTTCAAATTGTAAAAGAGCCACTGCGGTATCCTCTACCTCTATATTTCTAGACAAGTGATCAGCTCTTCCGAATATTGAGGTTACCTTTTGACCCACCATCCATTGAAGCAGATCTATGCCATGTACCCCTTGGTTCATAAGGGCTCCACCACCGTCAAGCTCCCATGTACCTCTCCAGCCTGCACTATCATAATATGCCTGATCCCTATAATATTTAAGGTATGCATTAGCCATTACAATTTTACCTAACTTGCCCTCTTCTATTAGCTTTTTAGTAGCAATAGCTGCCGGCATGGTACGTCTCTGGAATATAGACTGAAATTTTATGTTGTTTCTCTTTACTGCTTCAATAATTGGTTTTATTTTTTCAGTAGTAATCTCTATTGGCTTTTCACATACAATATGCTTTCCTGCATTGGCCACATTTACTGCCATTTCGCCATGCATGCCGCTAGGTGTACATATGCAGACTATGTCTATATTAGGATCCTGAAGCATTTCCATATAGTCATAATACACATTATCCGCATTATATTTTTTTGCAAATTCATCTGCCTTATCTTTAATTATATCGCATACTGCGTATAAATTAGCCCTTTCAATGGCATTTATAACATTTCCATGCGTATTTGCAATAACTCCACATCCAATAATAGCAAAATTATATTTCTTACTCATTTTACTCCCCCTTATCATGTGGTTATTTGATTATACTATTATTATAGACATCAGGAGAGATTTATTATTGGACTTTATTACAAATAACTAAACATTTTATACAAACTTAGATAGCAATTATAGTTTTGCTCCCACTGCATCTAACCATACTCTAGCTATAAGGGCATGTCCTGCAGGTGAAGGATGAACACCATCAGGGGTCCAAAACTCCGGTTTCCTTAGAGAAGCAGCCTGGGCAAAAACACCATCTAGTGGAACTAGAATAGCCCCATATTCCCTAGCAAGATCCCTTACTATATGTATCTTAGGATCCAAATCCACTCGCCATTCCTTTCTGTCAGGCAATGACGGCAATACAAATGGTTCACACATTATAATTTTAGCATCTGTTTTTTCCTTTGTTTCATCGAGTATATATCGATAATTTTCCTCAAACTTTTCTACAGATGTGGGATCATTACTGTCATATCTCCTCCAGCAATCGTTTATGCCTATGAGTATGGATAAAACATCGGGTTTTAAATCTATGGTATCTTCCTGCCATCTGTTTTTTAAATTGATGGTTCTATCTCCGCTTACACCCCTATTTATAAATTTCACATGTTTTTCTGGATATAATGCAGAAAATAATCCTGAAATAAAGAATGGATACCCCATACCTAAATTTTCTTCATTTACAGCCGTACGTCCTGCATCAGTTACACTATCCCCTTGAAATAATACTAAAGAATTATCCCCTATTAACATTGTCATTCACACCTTCCTCTATTTATTGCTGCTATACAGGGATATTATATATCATTTTTGTTACTTATTCTATATATAAACAGCTCAATAAAGCTCTATGTCTTAGATTAATCCTCCAAGGAAATCCTAAAAAACTTGCATTCCCAAAGATAGTGCAAAATCTATATATAATCCTTTTTTCTTCATCTATATCCTTTTGCAATGCGACTATCCAGATCTATAGACATGGTAGATATTATAAGGGCGAGAGTAGTTATATTTATTACCAAAGAGGAAACTATCCTGTCTCCGTATTCATCTAAAATTTTAAATTTTTTGGCCACTATAACTACTACTATTATAAACATCATTACTAAAAGTTGCGTTATAACTTGGCCAAATTGTATTTACATATGTATTCTTCTTTTACTTCAATGGATATAATTATAGGGACAAGATATACCTATCCCATCCCTAATATATAAAATAATTAAAGAATATATTTTCCACTATCCTTATCTACATATAATACTGCATTTTCATGATTCCGTAATATAGAAGCAGGACATTGCTCTGTTATAGGTCCATTTACCGTATTTTTTACAGCTTCAGCCTTGGTTATCGCAGGCACTACACAAAAGATATGTTCTGCTGACAAAAGTGCCGGTATGGTAAGGGTCAAGGCATGGGTAGGCACTGCATCCAAATTGGCAAAACAACCATCATGCACCTGCTGATTTCTACATTTCAAATCAAGATCTACTACTTTAACCCATTTATCGTCATTGAAGAATGCTACATGGGGGTCATTGAAGGCAATATGTCCATTTTCCCCTATTCCCATACAAACTATATCCACAGGATTATCCTTTAATAGTTTTGTATACCGGATGCACTCTTCCTCAATATCAGTCGCATTACCGTTTAAATAAGTTATAGATTTAAATGGTACCCTATCAAATATTCTCTCTTTTAAGAAGTTTCCAAATCCTTGAGGTGCATCAGCAGGAAGTCCAATGTATTCATCCATATGAAATGCATTTATCCTACCCCATTCTATATCATTATCCAACATCAAAGCTTCTAGAAATTCATTCTGGGAAGGTGCTGCTGCAAATATTATATTTACATCATCCTTTTCATTTAATAGCTTTTTTATTACACAAGCAGCATCATTTGCGGCTCCTCTGCCCATACCTTCCCTATCGCCATATACCTTAACATGTAATTTATCCGCTTTAAATTCTTTTATAGTGCTCAACCCAACTTCCTCCTTTTATTTTTGTATCCTGCTAGTGCTAACGCTATTCTAGCATATTTATGAGATTTTTAGTAGACTGTACCACCATTCTTTCAGTCGCTTCTTTTGTAAAAGCGCCTATATGTGGCGTTAATATAAAATTATCCAAACTTAGTAATTTATGATTGCCTGCAGGCTCTTTGGAAAAGACATCTTGAGCTGCTCCTGCAATAGTCCCCACTACTAAAGCATTATAAAGATCCTCTTCATTTATCAAACCTCCCCTAGAGGTATTGATTAAATATGCAGTATGCTTCATCATAGATAGGGTTTCCTTATTAATCATATTCTCCGTTTCATCGGTTAAAGGAGAATGTAGTGTTATAAAATCGGACTTTTTAAACAGTTCTTCCAGGTCTACCATCGATATATCATATTTCTCTATTGTCCGCTTGTCATTAAAATATGGATCATAGGCAAGTATTTTCATGCCTAAACCTTGGGTCATACGGGCAACCTCCCGCCCTATAGCCCCTAATCCTACTATGCCTACAGTCTTATCAGTAAGTTCCCGCCCTATGCTCCTATCCCAACCACCTTGTTTTACACATATTGCTGATGGTACTATGTATCTTGACATGGTAAACATAAATCCTACTGCCAACTCAGCTACTGAAGTGGCATTTGTAGCCACTGCCCTATCCACCTTTATCCCCATCTCTTGAGCTGTATTTAAATCTATATTGTCTAGACCTGCCCCATACTTGGAAATGGCCTTTAAGTGCCTTGCACTTCTGAGTACTCTCTCATTCATAGGATCTATTCCAACGATAACCCCGTCTACATCTTTACATAAATTCTCCATTTCTTCCTCAGTATAGGTACGCCCAGTATTGTTTTCCATTATTTCCGCATCTATATCCTTTAAAAGCTCATAAGCCTTGTCTCTGGCCTTAGAAAATGACTTTGGAGTTACAAGTATTTTTTTCTTTGACATTTGTATTCCCCCTTATTTTTGACTATTTTCTATATGCATGGAGATAGCACCTGTAGGGCATACGGATATGCATATTCCACAGCCTAGACAGCGTTTAGGATGCACAACCGCTTTTTTATCTATAAGTTCTATAGCATCACAATGTCCCGGTTTTGTGCATTTACCACATCCTATGCATTTATCCCTGTCAACAACCGGCCAGCCATCTAAAGCCTCAAGTTCGCTAGATGAACGAAGATATTTAAGCGACATGCCTATTATATCGTCATAGCTCGTATATCCCATCTTCTCCATATATATTTCCATACCTTTTACCTGTTTAGATACCAAATCCCAACCGTACCACATTATAGACGTGCACTCGGTTATCAACCGAGCTCCCCACATCATCATCATCAGACAATCATCTGCTGTCTCCAGCCCTCCTCCTCCTATTATGGGGATATCTATCTTCTTAGCCATATTAGCTACTAAAGAAAAACACATAAGTTTGGTAGAAGGGCCACCTAAGCTCCCATGTGACACCCCGTTTAGCAGATGATATTTAGGCCTCCCACCGTCATATATATCTACTAAAGGTAGAGCAGACTGAGCTCCCGCCAAACATACTGCATCTGCTCCCCCCCGTTGAGCTGCCATGGCAGTAACACCAATATCTGACACATTGGGAGTGAGTTTTACTATCACAGGTATATTTACAGTTTCTTTAAGCACCTTTACAATACTCTCAATACGCTCAGGGTTCTGTCCAGTAACTGCTCCACCCTGCTCTGTCTCACTTAAGGCATTAGAACCCTTTATGTTTTTTGTAGATAGCCCAACATTGGGACATACCATATTTGCTTCTATGAAATCAGCTCCTGCTTCTTCGTGCTTTTTAGCCAAAAAAGCCCAACCATCAAGGTCGTACCCGTCATGTGTTATATTTGCAAACAGCTTAAGACTGGTCATTTTTTTCCCTTGTTCTATAAGTCTTAAACTCTCCTCCATATCCTTGCGTCTGTCATAACAAATAATACTGCTATTATTGCGATAGGTATGCATCCTCAGTTTTCCGTAGAACGGTTGTTTGATAAATGCCAGCTTTGTACTAACCGCTGCTGCACCATGTTTCTCAGCTTCAATCAGCCATTCTATTTTGCTGGTTAATGGACTAGATGCAATTACTATAGGATTTTTTAACTCTATACCACAAAAATCTATCATCCTTTTCATCTCCTTTTATAGGGCTTCATTTTGAATCTTTTTGCCTTCGACAGAAGATTTATATATAAGATTTACTACCTTTAGAGCCTCTAGTCCGTCTACTCCCCTTAAACCTACCTTTGCGTCTCGATCCTCTAGTATACATTCCATAAAATGTCTTATCTCGTTTACATAGCCAAGATTAAATTTCTCATCTACAGCCGGTTTTGACCATCCAGTAGTTATTTCAGCCTTTTCTACGGTGTAACTAACTCCAGGTATGGAAAAACAGGTTACAGCAGATGACATGGTAAGGTCGACATGCAATCTACCTTTAGTACCATAAAACTCAATAATATCTTCCATACCACCTGCAGTTACGTAGTTGGACTCTAAAAGTGCAGATGTACCATCTTCAAATTTTATAACACTAGCACTCCAATCCTCGCCCTCCATACCCTTATGGATAAGATTCGAATTTCCACCTCCCGATGTTACACCAACAAGCTCTGTCCATTTGTTATCCTTAAGCGCCAATGCAAATGCCACCGGATGAATACCAAGGTGCACCATGCAGCCACCGCCACAGTATTCTATAGTTTGAGCAAAGGGAGAATGGGAGCCGCTATGACATTCTCTAGCGCGCATATAGACCATATCGCCAATAGCACCTTCTTCTATAATTTCTAGCGCTTTTATAAGGGCTGGAGCAAATAACCAATCCTCTGCATAGTACAATCTCTTACCAGCCTCTTTAGCTGCATGAATCATTTCTTCTGCATACTCCACTTTTGTAGACAAAGGCTTTTCAGATATCACATGACATCCCTTTGAGAATGCCTTCAATGCAACGTCATGATGCAAAAAATTTGGAAGACATATATCCACTACATCACATTCCACATGATCTATTGCTTTTTCATAGTCATCATATGCCTCGTAATCCTTTAGCCCATAACGATTTGCTAGGGCTTTTGCCTTGGATAGATCCTTATCGCATATGGCTACTACTTCTGCTATATCCCGACATCTATCGTAGCCATCCATATGTAAGTCGGCACTAAATGCAGCTCCTATTATGAGCACCTTTACCTTTTTGTCCATTTTCTCAATACACCCCTTTATGAAATGGTATAGTAAATAACTAGTTAGTTACTTATGTATATAATTTATTAAAGGCAATACCACCCTTAATAAATCTTTAAGCTTAAATTATTATTAAATATTATATAAGTTTACTTGCAAATATAGGCTAAAACCATATCGGTGACATGCTCCATACGCTTTTGTAAGCTTGCCCCATCGTCTAGTCTTGTTGATAAAAGCTTTGATAATGTATATCTATTAGAAAAATATGAAAAAGTAAATGTCAATATTGATAGAATAAGTTGATCCTCATCTACCTCTTCCTTTAATATTCCTTGCTCCTTGCCAGTCTGCATTACCTTTTTGAGCATTATAAAAGTAGGACTTTTTATATCGGTAAAATCTATATCTTTTATGTAGGACCCATAGTTTAAGTTTTCCCATAATATTAATTTAACATATGTGGGGTTATCACTAAGATATTCAAATTCTAGCTTTATTACACGCCTTATTGCCTCTATACAGTCCATATCTTCAGATAAAAGAATAGTCTCCCTATCTCCCAAGCGTTTATAAGCCTCTACAAGCACTGTCCTGTACAACTCTTCTTTGTTGCCAAAGTACTCATATATCATACGCTTATTTATATTAGCCTTACTGGCAATTTCATCTATTCTTGCTCCATATATACCCTTTTCCGCAAATTCCAATTCTGCTGCCTTTAGTATATCTGCTTTGGTTTTTTGAGAATCCCTTTGTCTACCTGATGCCATATATATCACCTTCGAATAAAAATAAGTAACTATTTAGTTATGATTATTATACTATATGCATTTTATAGTGTCAATTACTATATTCCCACCTACTACAGTAAATAAAGATTTAATTTTAGGTATATCATCTACCGGGCAGGTGAAATAATCCTTTGATAATATAGCAAAATCAGCAAGTTTTCCAGTTTCCAGACTACCCTTTTTGTCCTCGTCAAACGAAGCATATGCTCCATACCATGTATAAAATTTAAGTGCTTCTTTCCTATCTATGGACTGCTCCCCCCCTATTACTCTTCCATCTATAGTATTTCGGGTAATCATATTATAAAGGGCCCAGAAAGGATGGTATGGATTTTGTGATAATAGTGGATGATATTTTACCATATGATCACTTCCTGCCGCTGCATATATGCCTTTATCCACGTATTTGGCATATGGTAAGAAACTTTCCATTGTTTCATGATCCAATAACTTACTCAAGATATTAGCATCCTTAAAATGCCAAGCTGGTTGAAATAATAAAATGAGATTTAGCGCCTTTATGGTGTTTAGTGTCAAATCATCTGTAAAATCTCCATGTATTATGCTAAATCGTCTATCTGTCATATCCCGCTTTCTGCCATATTCCATATATGCACTTAAAAGCACATCCAATGCCCCATCACCAATAGAATGGGCACTCATTTGATATCCTTCATTATATGCCACATCTATAAATTCTATTAATTCTTTTACATCGTGGTTTATAATACCTCTAAATCCTTCTGGCATATCAAATATGCCTATTTTATCATTGTAGGGGCGGCGCATATAAGATGTGCCAGTTAGTATACCTCCATCTATCATAACCTTTAAAAATGATAGCTTACCCCATTTATGTGGCAGGGATATATGGGATTTAAAAGTCTTCATATCATCACAAGCTCCTTTGGCTTGCGATACCACCTTAGAAAATACAATGCGCACATTTAGCTGTCCTTCATCATAAAGCTCGTTTATTGCCTGTACCCCTACCAAATCGGATATGCCATCTATTACGCTAGTAATACCCAACCTATTATATTCTGTCTGTATATTTTTAATACCCTGCTTATACTCTTGTATACTCATAGGCCTCTCTTTTAGACAACGCTTAATGGCAGGGATCATGGCAGAGGCGGGAGTATTCTTACATATCCCTGCTTTTTTTAATGCATAACTATTTGCTCGCCCTGCATAGGCACCATCTACAAACACAGGATGCCTTGGGGAAACCTTATCTAGCTCTTCTATAGTAGGATATCTATACTCCTTTAAGCGAGTAGGATAGGTGTTTCTTAGGTGTATCCATTGGCCTTCAGGTAATTCTTTTGTCCTTTCACGGACATAATCCAACAGTTCTTCTATAGATTGGGGAATAAAAAGTTCCCCATTTAGTTCACTTGTTGCTGCCCATAGTATGTGGGTGTGGCTATCAATTAATCCTGGAATAACCGTTTTCCCATGGAGATCCACAATTTCAGCGTTATCGTTATTGTTCTTGAGCACCTCTTCATTAGAACCAATGCGTGTTATAGTATCTCCTGAAATTGACATAGCTTGAGCTACAGTATCATATTTATCCATAGTATGTATGCACCCATTTAAGAAAATCCTATCCATAAATATACCACCTTCACATAATAATGTGTCTAGCAGTGCCTCTACTTTTGAACTTATAGACTTTTTATCTTTACTTCTTTATTGGTTTTGTATGCCTCTTCTATAGAGTTTAGTACTTCTACAGGCGCATAAAGTTGTTCAAAGGTCATTGGCATCTTGTTTGTTCTAAGCATATTTATAAATTTTTCCAACCCGTGCTTATAGGTAATGCTTATATCTATCTCCCTTATAATTGTACCTTTTTCTCCATATAATATGGCATAATATTCATTATGTCCTTTTATAAAATTCATGATTACCTGATAATTATCATATTTCAATATGGCTGTTACACAATCCCCTGTCATACTAGCTATAACAGATTTCGGATTATAGCCAAAAGTTGCAAGGGTTATTTCCGTAAGATGTGGCCCATAGAAATGGATCCCTGCATATTCGCTATCTACATCTGCAGGGAAATTTAATACTGCTGTCTTCACCCTGCCAATACGACTACCTTCCTGCACTTCCTGCTTAAGCATTAAGGTATCATAGGTATGCTTTGTAGTAGAACCACCATCTATTAGAGTACCTCTCTTCCTTGCTATCTCTATAATACGCCTCGCATCTTCCGTTTTTACGGTAAATGGTTTATCTATCCATGTAGGAATACCTGCCTCGATAAAAGGTAGTGCATAGGGAAGATGTAGATCTCCGTGGCGAAACACCGTCATTACTGCATCTACTTTACCCATGAGATCTTTAGGGGTTTTTGATATAAATTCTATACCTCCATCCCTCGCGACCTGCTCTGTACGTTCTTTTTCTAATCCAAATATACCTACAACTTTACAATCTGGATATACATATTCGCCTGTAACAGGATCAGGAAAATTGATAATCTTTGAAAAGATCTCAGCATGGCTATTATCAGATCCTAATATACCTATTCTAAACACCTTATATTCCCTCCTTGAAATATAGTTTTAATGAGAAACTTTAATATTTGATAGTATAGTATTTAACATAGTATATATCTTTTACTATTATCCTATAATATTGTATTATCTTATTATTTTTATTTAATTATATTTTATATAATTTTATCCATTATTTTTTGCCATCTTTTAAGAGAATCTTCTGAAGCTTCATAGCCTAAATACGAAAAAGCAGACCCCTTTGGAAGTGCAAGAAGTGCTTCACTTAAATCGTGTTTGGGACGATAATGGGTTTCCAATACCACATACCCTTCGTATCTATCTTCGATCAATTTGGAAAAATGCTCTTCATACTCCACTTCCCCTAAGCCTATAGGAGTAGAGACAACCTTTCCATCTGGAAGTTTTTTAGCATCTTTTAAGTGCATATGCACCATATGATCTTTTATAATATTATATCCATCGGGGAATGGTCGTTCCCCATCTGGGTCATATATATCATTACCTGGATCCCAAAGACCCTTCACGAATGGGGAATCTATTGCTTTTATAACCTGCACCAACTTTTGCGCATTAGTAGCAAATACACTAGGGTCAAATTCTAGCACCAAAAACTTTCCATTCTTACTCAATAATTCTATGGGGGTTTCAAACTTAGAAACTATTCTATCAAAATAACTGTTAAAATCCCCTTTGCTCCAAAACGTAAATCCCCTTATAAACTTTACATCCAATTTATAGGATAGATCTATACAGCGTTTTAATATTTCTATGTGCTCATCTATCTGCCTTTGGTCGTCTATATCACATTTAAAAAATGGGGCACTAATTCCACATACATCTAAATTATAATCAGACAAAATAGTCTTTATTTCCTTTATATCCTTGTCAGTCAATTCATGTGGCCCTTTCTCCCATACTGAACGAATCTCCACTCCATCTAACTTGTAACGATATGCAAGCTCTGCCGCTTCCCTCATGTCTTGAGATATTTCATCGCTTATAACACCCTTTTTAAACATATCTCCCCTCTTCTCTTTTTTAATTATTAATAAATTTATAAACCGTTTTACATTTCTCCATTTTCATCTAACATAATTTTTTTATAATATTTAGGTGAAACTCCCACTACCTTCTTAAATACTCTACAAAAATAAGCAGAATCATTGAAACCCACGTTATATGAAATGTTTGTAATAGATAAATCGGTATTTACAAGCAAATCCATTGCTTTTTTTATTCTCATATCTACCAAATATTCTGTAAATGTTTTTTGAGTCATAATCTTGAATATATAACAAAAATAACTTTTAGACATCATAGCCTGTTTACATGCATCATCCAATTTTAAATCCTTGTAAAAATTCTGATCTATATATTTGATGGCCTTACTTACATTATTTCTATATTTTTCAACTACACTTTTAGATTCCTTATTCCTTTTTGAATTACCGTACTCTCTAGCAATAATTGATAATAACTTCAATAGTTCTGCCTTTATTATATGATCATAATAGTTGTCCTGAGTTTTATACTCCGTAAGCATGTTGTTCATTATATTCTCTACTTGTATTTGGGAATCTACTGTCAGAGTTACCTTAGCCTTTATTTTTGTATCCTCTACTAAAAAAGGCTGTAAATACGCAAAGTCAAATATATCCTTATATTTCTCAAAATCATCAAATTGACTGTTTATAAACCTGGCAGAGAATTCACAGCCCATTATTATTACATCATCTAAATCCCTAGCACTTATCCTATGAATGACATACGGAGGTACAACGAAAACATCCCCTTTAGCCATTTCATGACAAGTGCCATTGATCCAATGAAACACCACCCCCTTGTATACATACCATATCTGCATATATTCATGGGAATGATATGTTTCACCAGAAAACCAGCTCTCCATTTTATATACTTTAAATGGGATAGATCCTTTAAAATTATTTTCACTTCTTATAAAATTTTTTATGTTGGCATGCCCTTTATGCATATAAATCACCATCATTTATTTGTTTTGTTTTTTGCTGCTTCTATCAGTTTGTTTATAGCCACAAACTCTCTCTTTGCCCTTTCTTCACCTGAAGCAGCTGCATGACATTCTATTGACAAATATCCATCATATTTATTTTCCAACAAAGCAGTAAGCAATGGTATATGATCAACAGCCCCTTCTCCTAAAAACTTTTGCTGAAAAATTTCATCACCGTATATAGTTTGTGAGTGAAATGCTCCTGGAAGACTATCATCATTTATCCTGATTTCATCCTTTACATGCACATGAAATATCTTATTGCCCAAAGTATCAACCGACTCTTTACCAAAATCCGTATCGGTTATATACATATTCCCTGCATCATGTATCAATCCTACATTGTCCCTATTTAATTGTTCCACATATGCTTTAGCAGCATCAACTGTTTCTATTAAGCTGCCATTATGTATCTCCATAACTAGCCTTACATTATATTTCTTAGCTAAATCAGCACATTTAGCCATCCAATAAAGTGATTTTTCATAATGGTATTTATGAGCTAAAAACCCATTGGGTCCTCCTGGAGATACCCTTATCATATTGCATTTTAATACTTGCATAATATCAAGATATTTTTCCAATTGTTCAAATTCCCTCTGACATTCCATATCTGATTTAGTAGAAAAGCCTCCTAAATAAGAACCTATTGCCACTAAATCTATTTCATTATCATCAAGTAGTGTCCTTATTTGTTTTACCCTTGACATGGGAGTATCAGCTGAAATATGGGGTTCTTTCCCCCATAACTCTATACCATCATATCCTATTTCCTTACATAAGACTATAGCCTCTTCCAATGAAAGATGGCTTAACAGCAAACTAAACAAAGAAATTTTCATAGCGTTAATCCCCCAAAACATAAATACTTTATATAATATCATTAAGCTTGTTACTATTATATATAATTTATTATATATAAATCTTGGACTTTTATCTAATAAATTATTGAATTCTAACAATAACTATTAATTCAATCTATTTTTTCCTTAAACGCAATCATAGGGAAAACCTATTATGGTTCTCCCCATGAAAATTCGATCATATCTCTCTATGAAATCATTTTTATTTTTTAGCCCATCTATCATAAGCACCTTGTTTAAGTTTTAGAAGCTCTTCAAGCTCAATTTCATTTAATGTCTTAACAAACTTATCAAAGTTATCTATAGTTTCATCACCTGTTATGAATTTTACAATCATTTGTTCTACATAGTTCTTTATATCAGTTTCTAACAAAGTTACACGTTCCATCTCTGTATCCGTATATCTTACAGTAGTGGGAAATCTCTGCACCATGTACGGTTCATGCCGCTTTTGAACTGCTTTTACCTTCATTTCCATAAGGGGAAAATCTGCAGGATATGGCATAAAGTTTAAATAGGCCGGCAATCCTGTATCTAAAGTTATCTTCACTTCATCACGGAGAGTTTGAAAGTTTGTTACTGGATCAATCCATTTATAAGTCTCTTTTTTATCTTCTTTGTCATTCTTATCTACTACTTCATCCGATTTGTCCTTTGATGTATCCTTCTCTTCCTGTTTACCACAACCTATAAAAAGGGATGAGATCATAAAGATGACCAACATTAAACTAATTATCTTTTTCTTCATTACTTTATTTCCTCCTTATTGTCTATCATTTTTAAAAAATCACTTTGGCAAGCATTAGATCTTAAAAAGTGGATTTTACATTCCCCCTTTCATATCCTTCTATGAAATATGAAATGCTTATCCTTTTATTGCACCTACCATAACGCCTTTTACAAAATACTTTTGTACAAAAGGATAGGCCAACATAACAGGCAAGGTGGCAATAATGATTAAAGCATATTTTATTTGTTCAGCAGCCCTCAGTTCATCCATCAGTGTACCTGTATCATGAGAACCTATAAGAAGCATCTGGGCATCAAACTCACTTTTCACTAATATTTCCCTCAAAATTATCTGGAGAGGAAACAGTTTTTTATCTGACAGATATATCAAAGCTTTGAAATAGTTGTTCCAATGGGCTACTCCGAAGAAAAGTGTCATTACCGCAATAATAGGTGAAGAAAGGGGCAGTATTATTGAAAAGAATATTTTAAAATCAGAACATCCATCTATCTCTGCAGCCTCTTGCAATTCACCTGGAATATTATTTTCAAAAAAAGTCCTTGTAATTACTATATTCCACATGCTTGTTGCTCCAAGGATCAATATAGCCCATCTAGTGTTTAAAAGATGGAGCCTTTTCATGAGAAGAAATGTAGGTATCAAACCACCACTAAAAAACATAGTTATCATAAATATTATAGTAATAATATTTCTTCCTACTAAGTCTTTCCGTGATAATGCATAAGCAGCAGGTATGGTTACTGCTAAGTTGAGCAAAGTCCCAAATACTGTATATATAATCGTGTTCTTATAGCCACTTAATATGCGAGGATCTTGAAATATACGCTTATAACCATCAAAAGATATATCTTTAGGTAATAAGACAACTTGCCCCGAGTTTATCATATCCGGATTGCTAATTGATGCAATAACAACGAATAACAATGGATAAAATGTTATTAATAAAATAATAGTTAATATTATATAGTTAATTACATTGAATATCTTATCTCCCTTTGTTTCCTTAATAACCGCCATCATATATTCCTCCCAACTTTATTTTATTGTCGTTTTGCTACCACAAATATACATCGCTTACCCTCTTTGAAATTTTATTTACTGTGATCAGGAGAGCCAGGTTGATTATAGTGTTAAAAAGGTTGACCGCTGCTGAAAAGCTATATTTTGCATCTAACAATCCCACTTTATAAACATAGGTCGAAATAACTTCAGAATATTCTAGATTGAATGGATTCTGCATTAAATATATTTTTTCAAATCCAATATTCATTATATTGCCCATATTCATGATAAGCATTATTATTATTGTAGGTAGTATGCCTGGCAAATTTATATGCCATATTCTCTGTACCCTAGAAGCACCATCAACTATTGCAGCTTCATGTAATTGTGGATCTATTCAAGATAATGCAGCTAAGTATATTATTGATCCCCAGCCCATACCTTGCCACACACCTGACCAAACATATATCTCATCAAACAGATAATCTTTAGTTAGATATGCTACTGAATCAAGCCCTACAAGTTCTCTAAGTTTGTTTATAATACCATTCGGGCTTAAGAATATTAGTATCATACCTACCATTACAACTGTTGATATAAAGTGAGGTGCATATGTTACATTCTGTACTGCTTTTTTAAACTTCGTATTTTTAACCTCATTAAGCAATAAAGCAAGAATAATAGGAATAGGAAATCCAGCTAACAAAGAATATAATGATATTGATATGGTATTTTTAATAACAATCCTTGAAGAATAGGTATTAAAAAAATTTCTAAAATGTTTCAATCCCACCCATGGGCTGCCTAAAATGCCTTTAGTTGCTATGAAATCCTTAAACGCAATTTGTACTCCATACATGGGGATATAGTGAAATATTATAAAGTACAAGAACGCAGGGAGAAGGAGTATGTATAGCTGCCAATTTTTCGATATCTTTTTTAGATTTTTACGTTTCTCCATATTAACATCTGTTTTCCCCATTGCTAAATCCGTTTTTCGGTTTAATTCATATTTTTTCTCCATCATATACCTCCTATGTTTTTACTTTATACATCCTTAGCCATATAGCTCACTTATAGATTGTTGATGATCTTCTATACATCCCGGGAGTACTACCAACTATTTTTTTGAATGTCCTGCAAAAATGTGTAACGTCATTAAATCCAACCTTAAAACAAATTTCTGTAATAGGTAAATCTGTATTAACAAGTTCATCTGTGGCCTCATTAATACGCAAATCAATAAGATATTCCGTAAAAGTTTTGCTAGTTAAATTTTTAAAGATATAACAAAAGTAGCTTTTAGACATTGCTGATAATTTGCATACATCATCAAGCTTAATATCTTTTGTAAAGTTTTGGTTAATATATTCTATTACGTCATTAATATTATCCCTGTATTTTTCTATAATCTGTCCTGATTCTGTGTTTGCACAAGATGTATAATATTCCCTTGCCATTATAGCTAAAAGCTTTAATAATTCTGCTTTTATAACATGATCATAATATCTGCTACGATTTTTATATTCCTTTAGCATACTTTCCATAGCATTTTCAACATCCAAACGGGATTCCATAGATATATTTATCTTAGGTTTTATATTCTCCTCAGTTACCAAAAAAGGTTGGAGATATGTAAAATCAAATACATCCTTATATCTCTGAAAATCATTAAATTGACTATTAATAAATTTTGCTGAAAATTCGCATCCCCATATTTTTATCTTTTCTTTATTTTGAGTAGATACTTTATGTGTAACATAAGGCGGTATAACAAATGCATCCCCTTTTACCATTTCATAAGCTTTTCCATCTAACCAATGAGTTACAACACCCTTGTCTACATACCATATTTGCATATACTCATGTGAATGGTAATTTTCACCAGACATATTTCCTTCCAATTTATAAATTTTAAAAGGAATAGAACCCTTAAACACATTATCACAACAAAAAAATACATATTCGGATTTCCCGTAAATATTGCTACTCATATATACCACCATTATCTTTATAATTTTATATTATAGAGATTCTCTTGCTATTTCTATCAAGTTTTTTACCTCTTCAAACTCCCTTTTAGCCCTTTCTATACCTAGTACAGGAACATGACATTCAATAGAAATATAGCCATTGTACCCATTTCGTAGTAAAGCTTTAAATAAAGGCACATGATCAACTGCCCCCGTACCTAAGAATTTTTGCTGAAAGATTTCATCACCATATATAGTCCGGGAATGAAAAGCCCCTGGCAAAGTATCCTCTTCAACCCTTAGCTCATCTTTTACATGGATATGATAGATTTGTTCTCCTAATTTTTGTACCGACTCAATCCCATAATCAGTATCAGTTATATACATGTTTCCTGCATCATGTATCAATCCCACATTATCCCTATTTAACTGTTCTACATATGCTTTAGCAGCTTCAACTGTTTCTATTAAACTGCCATTATGTATCTCCATTGCAATTCTTACATTATGCATTTTAGCTAAATCAGCGCATTTAGCCATCCAGTATAGGGATTTTTCGTAATGATATTTAGTAGCTAAAAATGCATTAGGTCCACCTGGGGCTATTCTTAGCATATTACATCCTAAGATAGGCATTATGTCTAAAAATTTTTCCAACTCTTCAAACTCTTTTTTGCACTCAATATCAGATTTTGTAGAAAATCCTCCAATATATGAACCAATAGACGGAACCTCTAACTCGTAATAATCCAGTGCCCTGCGAATCTCTTTTGCCCTTTCAATAGATATTTCAGTTGAAATATGAGGTTCTTGACCACAAAGTTCAATTCCTTCATATCCAATCTCTCTTGCAACTTTCATAACTTCTTCTAATGGTAAATCTTTAAGCACTAAACTGAATAGAGAAATCTTCATGTATAATCCTCCTTTTAAGAACAGTTCTTGAATTATATGGAGATATAATCTGTATAATATGAAATATAGATAAAAACAATTAGAAAATATCTATTATTCTATTTAATTAATTAATCTTTTTTGTATTTGTTGTTGAATTTACAACTATTATATTTCACATATTTTATCATTGCCTGGATTATCTTCCAACGAAATATGCATAATGTATATTTGCGTTTGTTTTAATTTGAGTATAAAATATATTCTTTTACAAGTAAACCATAAGAATTTATATATAACCATCATTTTTTATATTGGCATTTTATCGCTATAAATATTAACTTTTTTATAACCATCAAACATTAATATAAGCACTCAATTCTTAATATATTACTTAGGGCCTTACCTGTTCTCTGTATGTTCCAGGGGTTATGCCTTCATGTTTTTTAAATATTCTAGTAATTCCCATATCATTAGCATATCCTAATCTTTCAGCAATTTCAGTGATTGTAAGATCTGTAGATTCAAGTAGTTCTTTTGCCTTTTCAACTCTAATCTTTGATATATAATCTTTTAAATTCTCTCCTCGACATTTTTTAAATAAGCTAGATAGATATTGTGGGGTGACATTAAACTGATCAGCAATTGAGGAAAGGCCAAGCCAATTTTCACTATAATTTTCTTGAATATATTCAATCACCTCGTCTATTAACTTTTCTCCTGAGCCTTTATGATTTTTTTCTATGAGTTTACAAATATCCTTCACTATACTTTTTATCTCCTGTTCCATAGAATAAATTGTGGCACAATTTCTAATATTCTCTACCAAAACATCCATAGATATAAATTTGTCATCATTTTGGGCCTGTATATTATTTATGACCTTCATAAGGGTGCTTAACATATCTATTATGAAATATCTACCTGTTTCAAAGCCGATATTCCTTGATTTAAAATTAATATCAAACAAGTTATCTATAATATCCTCTGCTTCCTCATAATCTCCTGAACGAAGTACATTAATAAGCCGTACCTCCATTTCTATTGGATAATAATAATCATCCTTGAAGGTAAGCTCTTCAAAAAAATTGCATTTCCTTTTCCTAAAAGTCTACTATGCTCAAGTGACTTTAAAGCTTCATCATAACACTCTCTTATTTTAAAAATACCCTTATGGATTTCGCTTATGCCTAAAGTAACTATCATATTGCATTTGTCACATAATACATGCATAAAGAGCGTTACAACTTGCCTAATCTCATTATTCGCAACTTCCGGTTTTGTATCTTGGGGCAAATTTACTATAAATGCCACTCTATTACGCTGCAGTTCCACAAATTGTTGTTTATAACTCTTATCTATAATCTCTGATCCGATATTCTCTAATACAAACCTAGCTAGTACCCACTCCTTTTCCGTCAAACTAGTAAAAAAACTGCTATTCTCGCTTATCTCAGCCATCAATACTAAAAATTCATCTGATACAAATTCTAGCTGCATGAATTTAAGGGTATCTTCATCCATATCAATATCTCCCGCATATCCCTTTAAAAGTTTTCCCAGATATTCAGAGCGCATTATAGGTAGCTGCATACTGATAAAATCGTTTAGCCTATCCTGGTGCTCTAAAGTGTGTATAACAGATGATTTTATATAATCCAATTCATTTTGAAATTGTTTTTGAGTCCCATTATCATCTTGCATAACCATATCCCTTATTTCCTTTATAGGACGATAGTTGTGATATGCAAATAGAAACGCAAGCCCCACCCCTAATACACGGCAAAAGCATGAATACATTTTCTCCCAGACTCCTCGCCCGAGGAGTTTTTTAAAATGCCAGTGTAGCATTTATATAAAGGAATGAGTATACATTGTAAGAAATGGACCCCGGTATTACTATGA